>JAIRXT010000278.1 GCA_031268125.1 Treponema sp.
CGCAGTTTGTCAAAATTAGTAGAAGATTTTTTCAGGAATTTATCATCGGAAAATATACGGGAAGAGGAATATCCGCCGCTGATAAAAAAATTGAGCGGGATAATATCTGAAAACGATCTAAAAAAACTTTCCAAAAACGACGACAGGGTAAAATACATTTTAAGGGAAAAGGCATGAATAAAAAATTATTTGTGGATTCGGATATTATATTGGATTTATTGGCAGAAAGGCCGCTGTTTTATAGTGATTCCGCAAAAATGTTCAGCTGGGCATATAAAAAGAAAATAGAATTATATACCACGGCAGTTGTATTGGCTAATGTTTTTTATATTTTACGAAAAGTGAATGGAAATGAAAGATCGAAGGGACAGATAAAAGATTTACGGTTACTGGTAAAAATATTACCCGTTAATGAAAATACTGTTGATATGGCGTTAAGTTCAAAATTTAATGATTTTGAAGATGGATTACAGTATTATGCAGCAAGGGAACAAAATTTATTTGGAATTATAACACGGAATATAAATGATTATAGAGTAAAAGATATAGTAATACAAACGTCAAAAGAATTTGTAAAAACAAACGCTGAATTGTTTGATGATAAAGAAAAAAATAAAAATGGGTAAAAGGCAAAACTGCACATAACGGGGTCTGTTTACGCTTCGCCGTGCAGCCGGGGACGCCGCCAAACCGTTGTAAACAGCCGGGGCGTTACAGGTGATTTACCGGGCATTTGGCCGGATCAAATTGCGGGTCAGGGTCAGTACTTGCGGCGGGGTTCTTCATTCCACAACTTTCGGGAACTCCGAAGCCCCGGAAGATTCCGGGCTTGCAGAAGATTCAGCGGATTCCGGGGCTTCTGAGGGCAGGCCCCCGGTGAGCTGCCGTATTTCTTCCCGGACGGTTCCGGGGATACGCTGATCCTCCGCCAGGGTTTCCATCTCCTCCCGGCCGGCAAAGCCCGCATCCAGCGCGTTTTTGAGTTCGATCATTCCCTGCGGATTATCGGCGTCCGCCACCAGGTAGACCCGGGCCATGCTGAAGCGAAGATCCGCCGCCCCGGGATTTTTGCTGTCCGGCGGAAGATCGGTCAGGGCGGTCTGATACTCTTCCAGCGCTTTGGCGTAAAGCTCCGCGTCTTCCAGGGTCCGGGCGTATTCGTAACGCACCCGGCTGTCTTTGCCGTCCACCAGCCATTGGGCATAACTATCCGCCGCTTCCACCTTTCCCAGGGCCCGCTGAGTCCGGGCCAGAAGGAGGAGCATGTCTTTATTCTGCGCAAGGATATACTGCCGTGAAAGGAGAAGTTCCTCCGCTTCCGTGTAGTTTTCCAGCGCGTAAAGTACCAGCGCGTGATTATAGCCGTCGTCGGCGCTGTCGGGAACAAGAGCCAGAACCCGGCGGTACAGGGCTGCGGCCTCCTCCTTCTCTCCGGTTTTGATCCGGGTGTAGGCCAGCGCCCGCAGGGCCATCACGTTATCCTGGTCCTGTTCCAATACCCGCCCAAAGTGATCCGCCGCCTCCCCGTAACGGCCGGTTTCAAAGGCGATGCGCCCCAGGTTGTATTCACTGGCAGCCCTGGTCCTGCCGGCGGAACCGGCCCTGGAAAGCCAGCGTTCCGCCTCCTCGTATTTACCCAGCTCAAAATAGGCCATGCCGATGGTGTAACACTCTTCCACCGAAATACCAAAACTCTGGCAGGAAAACGCCGCCAGCGCGGCAAGCAGCAGCGCCGGAAGCATCCCGGATTTTATGTTCGGCCGCATCAGCCGCTGCTCCGGGAAAGCACGGTATCCTCAATTTTGCGCAACTGGGCCCGGTAAAGCCGGGCAATGTTATCCCCGTAATCGGCAATAAGCTGGATGATATTCCGGGGATACGCCTCACCGTCCCTGCCGTTGATCCGGTCCCCCGCGTCCCCCAGGCCGGGCATGATATAGGCGGATTTGTTAAGGGCCGGATCCATCCACAGGGTGTAAACTTCGCAGTTTTCCAGGGCCCGGACCACCCGCAAAGCGCCTTTAAGGGCGGCAATCACGTTGAAAAAGAGGATGGACCGCGGCCTTATCCCTTCGGTCAAAAGGTACTTGACCACCGTTACCAGACTCCCCCCGGTGGCGTTCATGGGGTCCGCAAAGACCAGATCCTTTCCGTCCAGATCAGCAAGGTTGAAAAAGGACTTTTCCAGGTCCAGGATGTACTCCATGTCGTGTTCCTGCTTCTGATCGTCCCGCTTGATGCGGAACAGGGCGAAGGGGGTTACATAACCGTGGGAGGAGTACTCCTCTATCTCCTTGCTCATGATCATCGAAGGCAGCAGGGCCCCCCGGAGCATGACGCACATCACGGTATTTTCGATGAATCCGTCGATGTTGGTGATCTTGTGGACCGCGTAGTTGTCCACCGGGACGGTTACGGGGGTTTTGACGATCAGGTAGTTTTTGTCGCTGCCGGCCCTGCCGCCGTAGGCAAGCTTAAAAAGCATCTCGTAGGCCCGCTGGATGTAGTACACGAACTCCTGGTTTCCCGTCCGCACGTCCCGGAGTTTGGCGATAAGCCGGGAAGCTTCGGCATGGCTTTCGTGGGGGGTCTGGAAGGAGTACACGTGGAGGCCGGACTCCCCGGCGCAGATCTCCTGCATCAGGCTTCCCATGTCGTTATAACGGGCGATAAGCCCTTCCTCAGCATGGCGCCGGGTTTCCACCTGGTTGGCATGGGAAAGCTCGGCAAAGAGAATCATGGCTTCTTTGTAAGCCGCGTCCATCTGTTCCAGCCGCTCCCGGTCTTTTGCCGTAAGGTACCCGTCCAGGTCCTCGGCCTTTAGGACAACTCTGTTCATTACCGCCAAGTATATTTTCTATCGGGCTCTGTGGCAAGTTCCCAACTATACCCTCTATATATTACAAAATTTATCAGGTTTATCAGGGCGCTGGCGAAAAACAACCAGCGGCTTTGATTTCATTTAGGGAAACTATTTGCACGGTAACAAAACAGAAAATCGTATCCCGCACCGCCGCATAATAAGAGGTTAGCATAGGCCAACACGTGGGGGCGTAAACAGTCCCTATGTGCAGTTTGCGCTGCCTTTATTCGCAGTGGGGTCTAATACCCCGCCCTTCAGGGCGGTTGAAATTAGTAACGCCAATAAAAAAGGGTAATAGACCCCACAGTTAATAACTTCCTTACAGAACGAACCTCGTAAACTAATGTAACGCTTACACGATACCCAAGAACCCGCTTCGCGGGGGAGCTTTAGGGCGAGGAGGTTCATTGTTACACTGTTTCTCCATTTTTTCTGCCCTCTGCCATCGCCTTTGCCGCCGCATAAATCGCGGCTTTTTTGTAGTCGTTGTTCCAGCGGTTAATACCGATGTAGTCAAAAATGACGGCTCCGGTATGGCGGCAGAAGCGGTCCATTTGCTCAAGACACGAGAGCATACCGTTACCCGTGCCTCCCGGAGAGGCGATAAGTAAAACTTGTTTGCCCGATAATGCGGGTTTCCT
>JAIRXT010000098.1 GCA_031268125.1 Treponema sp.
GGTCCTGCGCCGCAGGCGCAGGATGCGCCCAAAAAACTACAACGGGAATTCCCGGATAAGGCGCTGCCCCTCCGGGCCCAAAAGGTCCGTAATCCCGGCGTAGGGGATAAAGACTTCTACGTAGCCCATGACATAGGGGGTTATCTCGTAGGGGTCCCAGTGGAAGCCAAGGCCCTGGGGGGAAAGGAAGTAGTTTTCCGTAAGTTCCGCATCGTCAACAAAAAATCCCGCCTGTTTAAGAGAATCCGCGGCGCCCAGGTTTTGAGCGGCCCGGAGTTCCCGGTTGACAAGCGCCGTTAGGAGGGGCCCGGAATCTTTCCGCATAAAATCCTGTAAGCCGATCTGTATGCCCAACTCCCGGTCAAAAACAAAGTAGCTTTTGTCGTAGCTGCCGTGGGCTCCCCCGGTGTAGCTGGTCCGTTCCCGGGAGACAACCGCAAGCAGCGCGCTTGAAAATTCCGTCTTAAACTGCTCCGTATAGGTCCAGTTGAGGGTTGCCGAGAAGATCATGCGGGGGTTATTGCGAATTTCTTCCCCCATGCCCTGGTACTCTATGGCTTGGATCCGGGCCTGCTCCTGGCTGTAATCCTGGGGAGAAAGCCCCCGGTAAAAAATATTGCGGAACTGGCGTCCCAGAACATTCTGGTCCCCCGCCGCGCCGTTCTGGGGAAAGGCCGGATCGAATAAGTCCATATTGATGGTCAAAGCCGGAATTTCCTCCGGTTCCATGCCCGCCGGGGGAGTTTCCCAGAGAGGTATCCGCAGTTCCCTGTTATACATGGCAAAGACCGGCTGCGCCGTATCCTGCGGTCCTGTCCGGGGCTTGGTATTTTCCTGCAAAACAATTCCCTGGGGATTTCCCCCCCGGAAAACATCTTCCTGCAACGGTTTCCGGGCAGCGCATGCGCTTATCGACAAAAGCCCGGCCGACAACAGCAAGACCGCCGGAAACGGCGGCCTTGCCCGGTTCAAAAAAGAAACAAACATGTATTTTAGTATACCGAAACGCCGGAAAATTTGACATACTTAGACATGTGGTTCGTGTAAAAGAATGGTTTGACGATGAGCGCTTCTGGGAAGTATACGCCCCCATCATATTTGACGACCGGCGCTGGGCGGAAGTTCCCCAGGCGGCGGACGGGGTAACCCGCATGGCCCGGCTGGACTTGTACGGGGATGCCGCGGCGGATTTTGCGGGAGATACGGTGAAAGACCCTGCGGAAAATTCCGGCGGAAACCGGCGCAAGGTTTTCCGGGGAAAAGACCCCCTTCCCGGTCCCCCCCGGCTTTTGGACCTTTGCTGCGGGTTCGGCCGGCTTACCCTGGAATTCGCCGCCCGCGGCTTTACCTGTACCGGCCTTGATATTACCAAAAGCTACCTGGACGCCGGCCGGGATGACGCCGCCGCCGGGGGCCTGGATATAGAATGGGTCCGGGCCGATGTACGGGATTTTATCCGTCCCCGTTCCTTTGACGTGGCGGTGAGCCTGTATATTTCTTTTGGATATTTTTCCGATCCCCTGGACGACAGGCTGGTCCTTGCAAACGCGTATGAATCCCTCAGGGCCGGGGGCTGCCTGATCATCGAAACCCTGGGAAAGGAGATTGCCGTCCGGGACTTTGTGCATGCCGAATGGTTCCGGCGGGCGGGGTATCTGGTCCTTACCGAGTACCGCCCCGTCGATTCCTGGGCGGCTCTGCAAAACCGCTGGATTCTTGTGGGGGAACAAGACCCCTCCCAAAGGGCCGAAAAGGTCTTTACCCAGCGGCTCTATGCCGCCAGCGAACTGCGGGCACTGCTGCTGGACGCCGGTTTTGCCCAGGTGGAAATCTACGGCGGCTGGGATGAATCCCCCTACGACGACCGGGCGGAAAAGCTCATCCTGGTGGGCAGAAAGGGCTGATCCGGCATCAGCAATTCCGAATTCAAAAAAAATAACCGTTCAACCTAAAATTGGAATTGCGGCTGCGGGCAGATGACCTCCCTGCCGTTGTCCTGCTATGCTTGGACCAGAAATTTTGCGCTTTGCGTTCAAAAATAGGAGGTTTGCCATGTCCGGATACATTCTGGCCCTTGATCAGGGCACTACCAGTTCACGGGCCATCCTGTTCGATTCGGAACAAAACATAATCGGCCAGGAACAGCGGGAATTCCCCCAAATTTACCCCCAGGAAGGCTGGGTGGAGCATGATCCTATGGAAATTTACTCCTCCCAGTACGCGGTGATGATGGAACTCCTCACCAAGCATGACATAAAGGCCGCGGAGATTAGGGCTATCGGCATTACCAACCAGCGGGAAACCACGATTCTGTGGGATAAGGCCACGGGCCGGCCCGTTTACAACGCCATTGTCTGGCAGTGCCGCAGGACCTCGGCAATAGTGGACGATCTGGTACAGCGGGGCCTTGAAGGCTATATCCGGCGCACCACCGGCCTGGTACCGGACGCCTATTTTTCCGGCGCAAAAATCAAGTGGATTCTGGACCATGTGGAAGGAGCCAGGGAACGGGCCCGCCGGGGGGAGGTCCTCTTTGGCACCGTGGATACCTGGCTGATCTGGAAACTGACCGGCGGCGCGGTCCACGCAACCGATTACACCAACGCCAGCCGGACCATGCTGTTTGACATTCACCGCCTGGACTGGGACGATACCCTTCTGGAGGCTCTGGATATACCCAGGGCCATGCTGCCCGCCGTTAAATCCTCAAGCCAGGTTTACGGCGCCGTCAATATCCAGGGGGCCGAAATCCCCATCGCCGGAGTTGCCGGGGACCAGCAGGCCGCCCTCTTCGGCCAGTGCTGCTTTGAGCGGGGGGAAGCCAAAAACACCTACGGCACCGGCTGTTTCCTCCTGATGAACACCGGGGACACGGCCATAACCAGCGCCAACGGCCTTATCACCAGCATTGCCGCAGGCCCCCCCGGCCGGGTCCGGTATGTCCTGGAGGGCAGCGTCTTCGTGGGCGGCGCGGTCATCCAGTGGCTCCGGGATGAGATGCGTTTTTTTACCGAAAGCGCCGATGCGGAGTACTATGCGGGCAAGGTGTCCGACACCGGCGGGGTGTACCTGGTTCCCGCCTTTACCGGCCTGGGGGCCCCGTACTGGGATATGTACGCCCGGGGCTGCATCATCGGGATTACCAGGGGCACCAAGCGGGACCACATCATCCGGGCCGCCCAGGAATCCATCGCTTACCAGAGCCTGGACCTGGTACGGGCAATGGAAAAGGATACCGGCCTCCGCCTTACGGAACTCAAAGTGGACGGCGGGGCCAGCCGGGACCGCTTCCTTATGCAGTTCCAGGCCGACATCATGGGGGGGACCATCAAACGGCCTGTGGTCCGGGAAACCACCGCCCTGGGCGCCGCCTACCTTGCCGGCCTTGCCGCGGGCTTCTGGAAAGACAGCGGGGAACTTACCAGCCGCTGCGACGCCGCCTTTAGCCCCGCCATTGACCAGGCAAAGCGGGAAGCCCTGATCGCCGGGTGGCACAAGGCCGTGGGCAGGAGCCGCCGCTGGGCGGACTAGCAGCCTGTATCGTTGGTATAAAGGCTGGTTGAACACAACAAAGTGAACTGGCGGGGGAACCAAAGGACAGGCAGCGATTCTCATGTTAAGAAGAGATGAAAAGACGCCCTGCTCAATCCGGGCGGGGTGTCAGGGGACTAAATTTGACCCGTATCGTGTACCCGAGACCGGGAAAGAGTCCAGGAAAACATATGGAATTCTCTGTCGTAGCGTATTGAAAATAGCGGAGACAGACTCTACATGCGTTTTCCTGGCAATTTCCCGGCCCCGGGGAAACATTGTGGGTCAAGTTTAGGCAGGATCCCGGCGCCTTTTCGTTTTGCAATGCTTAACATGAGAATTGCTGCCGGGGCATTGCATCACTACGCATAAAGGGGTAATGCTTGTTCCGGGGCGGCAGCATGCATCATGAGGGTACAATTTTTGATATTCAGCATTTTGCGGTACACGACGGGCCGGGGATACGGACAACGGTGTTTTTCAAGGGCTGTAGCTGCCGCTGTATCTGGTGCCATAATCCCGAATCGCTCCAGGTAAAACCGCAGATAGAATTCTACCCCTCCCGCTGTATCGGCTGCGGCCGCTGTTTCAAGGTTTGCCCCCAGGGGGCGCATATCACGGAAGGCGGGGAACACCGCATCGACCGGCCCCGCTGTACCGGTTGCGGCCGCTGCGCCGTTGATTGCTTTTCTTCGGCCCTGGTTTTGAAGGGCAGGAATATTTCCGTTGACGGGCTTCTGGAAAATATCCTGAGCGACCGTTCCTATTACGAGGAATCCGGCGGGGGCGTAACGCTTTCCGGCGGGGAGCCGGTATTGCAAAGCGAATTTGCCCTGCGGGTCCTGGCGGCCTGCAAGCGGGAGGGGATACATACGGCCCTGCAAACCGCCGGGAACTACCCCTTTGAGCGCCTTGAATCCCTTTTTCCCTATCTGGACCTTATTATGTACGACATTAAAAGTTTTTCCGCGGAGACCTACCGGTCCTGTGCCGGGGGGGACCGGGAGCGTATCTTTGCGAATCTGGGGCTTCTGGGGGAAAGGTTTGGGGGGGAGACGGCGGTACGGACCCCCTGTGTGGGCGGCGTGAACGATACCGACAGGGAGATTGAAGGCATTGCCCGGATGGCGGGGGGGCTGCGGAACATTGCATACTACCAGCTTATCCCCTACCACGGCCTGGCAAAGGCCAAATACGATGCCCTGGACGAGCAATTCGCCGCCCGGTGTACCACCCCGCCGCCTGAACGCATTAAAGAGCTGGAGGCGCTGGCGTCACGTTACGTTACGGTATTTAATCAGGACCGGGGGATTATTCCCCGGCATTAAACCAGGCAAAGCGCCGGTCTGCACCGGCAAAGGGGGGCATCATGGCAGACTATAATGCCAGAATACAGGAACTGCATAATCTGAAAATGCAGTTCAACGATGAAAAACTTCGCCGTCTGGGGGGCCACTGGGATACCGATGACCACGGGAATATTCCCCTGGACCCGGAGCCGGGCTTTGAGAAAACCGTGGATCCTTCGTGCGGCATGGTGGCCGGCATGGAAGCGGTTACCGCAACCTTCTCAAGCTGGCTGGACCACCACCCGGTGTTCTTCCACCCGGCCGGCGCCTTTGCCGGATGCTGGATCCGGGAGTCCAAAATCGATTCCGGCTGGCGGCCTGAACACCGCAATACGGAACTGGAACAGCGGGGCGCACAGTACAACCTGGCTCTGGGAATCCTCTACGGCATGAACCACTGCGGCCCGGATCTCCGCATCGGCCTGGAACTGGGCTGGGGCGGCCTTCTGGAGAAGATCCGCCGCTTCAGGAAGCTTAATAATCCCCAGGACGCCTCTTTTTACGATGGGGAAGAACGGCTGGTGGAGGCCGTACAGCGTTACATAGGCCGCCATGTAAGCGCCCTGCGGAAGGCCGCGGCGGAAACCGGCGATGCGGAACTTAAAGCCCATTACACCGCCATTGCAGACATTGACCAGTACCTGATCGAAGGAGCGCCGCGGACCCTGCGGGAGGCATTGCAGTGGATAGTCCACTGGCAGGATGTGGACCGGATGTACCACAACGGCGGCGCGGGCCAGGAGATCGATACCCTGCTCCAGCCCTACTATGACCAGGACAGGGCAAACGGGCTGCTTGCCTGCGATGACGAAACGGTCTGGTA
>JAIRXT010000273.1 GCA_031268125.1 Treponema sp.
TTTGCATATTTATGCAAAAAATATTCGATAAATGGGCTGCTTTGGCAGTTTGTAAGGTAAAAATATTCACCTTTGTGAATATTTTTACTGTTTTATGCGCGAAGCGCAACAAACTGCTATATCGCCTCGTTATAGCCCTGTTCATCCGCATGGCTCCGAATCTTTTCAAGGGCCTTCATCTCAATCTGGCGGACCGATTCCGCGGAAATCCCCATCTTGTCCCCGATCGTTTTAAGGGTATGGTCCTTACAACCGTTAAGCTGGTACCGGTACGTCAGGATTCTCCGTTCCCTGTCTTTCAGCATCCCCAAAAAGCGGGCCGTATCGGCCCGGGCGCATTTACGGAAAAAGGTCCGCTCCGGGTTGTAGGTATAATCTTCGTGAAGGTCCTCAACAGCCATCGCTTCACCGGACCCGGCGTCCTGTTCCAGGGGGACAATCCCCCTGCCGGCCTTGATAACATTATCCACGTCTTCCATCGAAACCCCCAGGTAATCGGCGATTTCCCAGGAACTGGGCTGGTGCATCAGGCTCTGGCTAAGGGCCTGGTAGGCGCTCCGTATCCTGTTGAGCAGCGCCTCTTTGCGGTGGGGCAGACGGATAACCCGCTGTTTGTTGGAGATATAGCGGGAAATAGCCTGGCGGATCCACCAGTTTGCGTAGGTAGAGAAACGAATATTCTTGGAATAATCGTACTTTTCCACCGCCCGGATAAGCCCCAGGTTCCCTTCCTGAATAATATCCATAAGCGGAATGTCGTAGGACATATACCCGCGGGCAATTTTAATAACCAGGCGGAGATTCGCCTCAATAAGTTTACGGCGGGCGTTTTCATCACCCTGCTGAATCCGTTTTGATAATTCCAGGGCTTCTTCAAAACTCAGCAGCGGAATAGCTTTAATCTGGTTAATGTACGTTTGCAGGACATTGACCTCTTGAGTATCTTCATCCTTAATTTTCCGTGTAGTCATAACAACCTCCGGACGAGTTCTTCAACGGGTCCAATATAATATTGCAATTTCCGTGCCAAGTCCGGTAATTTCCCCATAAAATTCTGTAAATGCTTGTAATATAAGGAATTACACAATCTGGAGATTTTGGATTTTTTACATGCAATGCCAAAATGTATATATTTTTATACATTCTCATTGATTCCCTGTATGGAAAAAAATAACATCGCCGTGCTATACTTGTAAAGTGGAGTACGGTATTAGCGCCCGGGAAAGGGGTAAAAACGTATATTACCTTATCAACTGGTCTCCCCTGGCCCCGGCGGATCGCTGGACTATCAACGCCCGGGTTCCGTCCATAGCCGGGGTATACGAAATCTACTGGATGGACGAGCGTAAACACCTGCGGATGCTCAGCGTGGGGGACACCCATTACGGGGGATTAAGGACGGAGCTGCGCCGCCTTACCGACCCGGAGCTTTCTGCCACCCGGCAGTTACGGCAAATTCTGGAAGATAACGAGATCTGGTTCCGTTACGCCCCCAGCAATTCCCCGCCGGTTATGTCTGATATTGTCTGGTTTTTCCGGAAAACCTACTTCCCGGAGAATCCCGGGGTTTTCCATTCGGGACGTTACGAGAAGATCTTTCTTCAGGAATCGGAACCGAATAAGCTGATATGGGTTGGATGACCGTATGATCGAATATGTAAATCCGGGAAACATTGACGACCGGGTATTGGCAAGGGCGGCGGGGCTGCTCAACCGGGGGGGGCTTGTGGCCCTGCCCACCGATACAAGCTGGGCGCTGACCTGTTCCCTTACGTCAAAGACGGGCATAAAAAAGCTCAAGTCCCTTTCCGGGGAGCGGGACGAACGGCACTTCACCCTGCTCTGCGCGGATATTTCCCAGTTTGGGGAACTGTGCAGCATGGACAATACCCGGTTCCGGCTTATCAAGCGGCTGTCCCCGGGGCCCTATACCTTTATCCTGAAAACCCTCCTGGGCACGGAAAAGACCCTTGATATCCGCCGCCGGGAAGTGGGAATCCGCATCCCCGATCATCCCATACCGCTGGCCCTGATTAAAACCCTGGCCTTTCCCCTGTATTCAATAACTGCAAAACAAAGTATGATCGACGGGCCGGAAAACCGCGGCGGCGAGACCGGGCCGGCCCTGGAAATTCCGGAGGAAGAACTTTTTGAATCGGACTGGGAACTGGAAGCTATCGAAGGGCTGGACATGATCATCTCCGGGGACGAAAGCCAAACCCGCATCTTTTCCACTATTTTGGATATTACAGAAGATGAAGTACGGGTCCTCCGCCAGGGGACAGGAACGTGGCCCGTGTAACAGCCCCGTGGATGCGGGTGGTATTCCGCCGCCGGGTTTTTGTAATCACCGCCCTGCTGCTCCAAATCGGCTTTTTGGTACTTTTAATCGCCGGTTCCAGCATTTCCTTCCAGTACTTTAGCTGGGTCCTTAATATTCTAAGCATCGTTGTATGTATATACATCCTTAATAAGACTGAAAAACCCGCCTTTAAGCTGACGTGGATTTTTCTTATCCTGATGATTCCCATTTTCGGCGGCGTCCTGTATATCATTTTCCTTTTCCAGTCCAACCCCCGGGCATTCCGCCGGTATTTTGAACAGGTAATATCCCGGAGCGCTCAATATTTCTACCTTCCCGGCGACAACCTTCCTTCCCTGCTGGTGGAGGACAGGGACTTTCTTCCCCAGGCCCGTTACCTCCAGAAATACGCCGGATTCCCGGTCTATAACCATACCCTGACGGAGTACCTTTCTTCCGGGGAGGCTTTTTACAAAAAAGTTTTGAAGGAACTGGAATGCGCGGAACGGTACATTTTCCTGGAATTTTTTATCCTCCGGCAGGGACAGATGCTGGATTCTATCCTGGCCGTTCTGGAACGGAAGGCCCGCTCCGGTGTTGATGTGCGGTTTATCTACGACGATCTTGGCTGTTTTATGTCCCTGCCCTCCAATTTTTCCAAAGAAATGGAACGGAAAGGGATAAAATGTATCGTCTTTAACACCTTTAAGCCCATACTTTCCTCCCTGCAGAACAACCGGGACCACCGCAAGCTTATCTGCATCGACGGGAAAGTTGCCTTTACCGGCGGCATTAATCTGGCGGATGAATACATCAACGTGGTGGAACGCTTTGGGCACTGGAAGGATGCGGCAATTATGCTGCGGGGGGAAGCGGCATGGTCCCTTACCCTTATCTTCCTCCAAATGTGGAATCTGGACCCCCGGCGGGAGGAAAATTACCCGGCCCTGTATCCCTGGAAGGACGGCTGCCCGGTAGAATCCGATGGCTTTGTCCAGCCCTACGCGGACAGCCCCATTGATAACGAAAACGTGGGGGAGCACGTGTACATTCAGATCATCAACAATGCAAAGGACTATGTGTATATCAACACTCCGTACCTGGTGATAGACGATAATCTTATTTCCGCCCTTACGCTGGCGGCGAAGAGCGGGGTGGATGTGCGGATCGTTACGCCCCACCGCTGGGACAAGGAGATCGTAGCCATCGCTTCCCGTTCCTACTACCGGCAGCTTATCAGCGCGGGGGTTAAAGTTTACGAATATACCGACGGATTTAACCACTCCAAGACCTTTGTGTCCGATGACCGGGTAGCCACGGTGGGTACTACCAATCTGGACTTCCGCAGTCTGTACCTGCACTTTGAATGCGGGGTGGTTTTATACCACAGCCTTGCTATCCGGGCAATTAAAGATGATTTTCTGAACACCCTGCCCCGCTGTCATGAGGTCGGCCTGGGCGATTGCGCCCGGAATCTGTTCCAGCGGGTGGTTCCCGACGTACTGCGAATTTTTGCACCCCTGATGTAAAATGGTGTATATTTGAAACATGAAATCGATCTGTCTGTACAACGGTACCGTGATGACCAGCTTCGCTTCCATGGAACACTGCGCGGTGCTTGTGGAAGACGGCATGGTGGCGGACGTTTTTTCCCGCCACCGTTTTGACCAAAAGCATTTTGGCACGGAAACCGCGATCATCGATGTGGAGGAAAGCTATATCGCCCCGGGGTTTATCGACACCCACATCCACGGCTTTGGGGGCTGCGGTACGGACGATTCCTTTAGCTCGCCGGACAGGGGCGCCGATTCGATCATCGAAATGTCCAATATCCTGGCGCGCTACGGGGTTACCGCGTTCAATCCCACCCTCTATCCCTCCGATCCCGAAACTCTTCTTAACGCGATAAAGGCCATAACCAGCGCCATAGGGCGGGAGGCAGGGGCAAAAATTATGGGGCTTCACCTGGAAGGGCCCTTTATTTCGCCCGACCGCCTGGGCGTACAGCGGCCGGAAACCGTAAGCCCGGTGGATATTTCCTTTATGGAACGGCTGTGGGAGGCATCGGAGGGCAGCATTGTCAACATGACGGTGGCGCCCGAGCTTAAGGGCATGAGGGAACTGGCCCTGTTCTGTATTAAAAAAGGAATCGTACTCCAGGCGGGCCATACCGATGCCAAATATGAGAACATGGTCGAAGGGATGCAGGCGGGGATACTCCACGCCACACATCTGTTCAACGCCATGAGCAAGCTGGATCAGCGGAACCCCAACGCCGTGGGGGCCATACTGATCCACCCGGAAATGTCCTGCGAGATAATTGCCGACGGCCACCACGTACACCCCGATCTTTACAAGCTGCTTTTACGGGACAAGCCGGTGGACAAGATTGTCCTGGTTACCGATGCCCTAAAACCCACGGAGCAAATGGAGGGGCCTTTCTTTGCCAACGGTGAGGAGGTGGTCTTCCTGGACGGGCTGTTCCACCGGAAAATTGACGGCGTTATTGCCGGTTCTTCCCTGACCGTTATCCGGGGGATTCAGAATTTGGTAAAATACGGCTTTAGCATAGAAGACGCGGTAAAAACCGCCACCTTCAACCCGGCCAATGTGATGCGCTACCGGAACAAAGGGGCCATTATCCCCGGCTACGATGCCGATCTTACGGTTTTTGACAAGGATTTTAACGTCCGCGCCGTTTTGATAGGCGGCCGCCTTATGAAAAACGAATTTTAGCGGCCGTTTGGCTTTCCTGCCGCCCGGCCGGCAGGGATTACAGGGCAAGGGTGTCCGGATCGCCGTAATTGGGGGGGACCACGCCGGGATTCCCCGCGCGGACAAAACCCGGCCCGGTGTACTCCAACCTTTCGTTCCCCGAAACGGCAAAGGGAACTGCCCGGCCCAGCCAGTCTACGGTCCCCGTTATCCGCCTTACCGTCATACCGGTAAGGCCCCGCAGGGCCCCGCTCCGGTCCGTTACCAGCCGGACGCCGCCGGGAAAACGGTACAGGAGTTCCCCGTCCCGGTAAACCGAGGACCCGCCTTCTTCGTTAATCAGCTCAAAAAGCGCCCCGTCCACGGCCCGGCTGTAGCCCGTTTCCTCCGCCACCACTTCCCCGTGATCAATGCCCCGGGGGATAAGGGCGGTAAACCACAGATCCCCGCCGGGAACCGGGAATATCCCGCTCATCCGCTCCAGGTAATCCAGGACGCAGAGCATGGCGGGGCTGTAGTTTGCCCCGTAACCCTCATGGCCAAGCCAGGCGCTCATGCTGCCGGGAAATTTCCGGAACCGGGAAAGGGCGGTGATAATCGGGTGCAGTATCCAGGTTAGCTCCACGTAGCGGTGGTGGTACTCAAACGCGTGGGGCAGCCGTATCTGGGTTAAAAAGCTTACCTGCCCCGCCCAACTGTTGTACTCAATGGACTGGCTAAAGCCCGGTTCATCCATCGCGACGGTGGTAATGGGATAGCGGCAGAAGTACTTCCTGGTGTTCAGGAGGTAGCGCCGCAGGGCGTCTTCAAACATCGCGTCGTCCCCCGCTTCGCAGGCCAGTACCCGGATAAGGTTATCGCTTTGAACCCGTACAAAACGGCCGTGCCGGTCCCGGTCGTAAAAGTAATGATCCCGCCCGTCATAGCAGCAGCGCATAAGGCTTTCAAAACTCCGCCGGGCCTTTTCTTCCCAGCCGGGGGCATCCGGCAGATCCAGTTCACGGGCCATAAGGCCCAAATACTTCCGCTGGCAGTAGACATTGGCCGTCATGTCCGGCGCCAGGAAGGGCAGCAGGGGCGAATCGGGGTCGCAGCGGGCGGGATCGGCCAGGTAGGGAGCATCGGGCACATGCCAGAACCGCGGGGACGCATCGCTGCCCGTATCAAAGGTGCAAAAAGCCTCCACACAGCCGGTATTGCGGGTATTCCGGTATTTTTCAAGCCACAAGTCATTGCGGCTTATGGCCCGGTACATCTTTTCCAGAAATTTTTTATCGCCCCGCAGAAGGTAATGGTTCCAAACACTCCGGGCCAGGGGCGTTACCATCTGAACCTGCCGGAAAGCCGGCCCCGAATCAATAAGCTTGTAGGGAATAAGGCCGTCTTCCCGCTGAAAATCCGCAAACAGCTCAAAGGTTCTCCGGGCCGCCTCCGGACAAAAACGGGAAAGAATTTCCGCGCTGATCGTGCCGGTGCTTTCCAGCCAGGCGCCGGTAAACTCGGCCCCCTCGATAAGCATGGGCCCCCCGGCGGGGGAAGGCACAACGCAGCCCGTCAGGTCGTGCAGGGCCCGGTAGTACAGGTCCTCAATCCGGGGCCGGGAAGACACAAATTTAACGCCGCTGTCCAGAAACCCGGCCAGGACGGACCGGCCGGTCTCCGTCTCCACAGGGCCAATCCGGTCTTCCGCCTTTGTTTCCCGCAGCTTCGACAACATGGAACTCATGGAATCGAGCCTATCAGGGAGCCATACATTTGTAAACCTCAATAGGCAGGCCGGCGGCAAAAAAAAGAAAATTAAATATACAAAAAGGCCACTTTTACTAAATCTTGTGGTACAATAAGGAACTTATTTGAAAATCCGGCCGGTTTTGAAAGCGGAACTGTGAAAAAATGCCGGCAGATTATTCCGGAGGAGAACACCATGAAACGGGGAAAAGTTATTCAGGACAATCTTTCGTCCTATGCCTTTCTTGCCCCCTGGCTGATCGGATTTTTTGTCCTTACTTTTTATCCCATGCTCTATTCCCTCTATCTGTCGTTTACCAGGTATAATATACTGGAGCCCCCCAGGTGGATTGGGATACGGAATTTTTTTATCATGTTCGCCGGCAACGCGGAATTTCCCCGGGACGAACGTTTTCTTAATTCGCTGTTTGTTACCTTCCGGTTCGTCTTCATCGGCGTTCCCCTTAAACTGGTATTCGCCCTTGCGGTAGCCATGCTGATGAATCAGAAACTTACCCTTATCCCGGTCTACCGGACCATTTATTACATACCTACCCTTCTGGGCGGTTCCGTGGCAATAGCGGTACTGTGGCGCAGGCTCTTCGCCGGGGACGGCGCCGTCAACGCCATCATCAGACAGGTAACAAACGGCGCCGCAAACCCGCCGTCGTGGATCTCGAATCCCAGTTTTTCCCTTTACACATTGATACTTCTGGCGGTATGGCAGTTTGGTTCGCCCATGATTATTTTTCTTGCGGGCCTTAAACAGATACCCCACGAATACTACGAAGCCGCCAGCGTTGACGGCGCGGGAAAAACCAGACAGTTTGTTTTTATAACCCTGCCCTGCCTTTCGCCCATTATTTTCTTTAACCTGGTAATGCAGATGATCAGCGCCTTCCAGTCCTTTACCCAGGCGTACATCGTCTCCGGCGGCAACGGCGGCCCCGTGGATTCCACCATGTTCTACAGCCTCTACCTTTATTTGCAGGGCTTTGCCTGGGCGGAAATGGGCTATGCCGCCGCAATGGCCTGGGTACTCCTTATCATCATTGCGGCGCTGACAATTCTGACCTTCCGGGGTTCAAATTCCATGGTTACATACGGGAGCGGCGAATGAAACGGCGAAATTCTGTCACAAACCTGGTAAAATCCGGCGCTTCAAACCTGTTTATCATTGCCCTGGGTTTTGCGATGCTGTACCCCGTCATCTGGCTTATCATGGCGTCCTTTAAGGAAGGATCGCAGATATTCAGCGATCCCAGCCTTTTGCCCAAAACATGGACCCTGCAAAATTATATCAACGGCTGGAAGGGCATCAGCATTGTTCCGTTTAGTACGTTCTTTGCCAATTCGTTTATTATCTGCATCCTCTGCGTCATAGCCAACGCCGTGTTCTGTTCCCTTACCGCCTATGCCTTTGCCCGCCTGCAATTCAAGGGGAAAAAAATCTGGTTCGCCGTGATGATGCTCACCCTGATGCTCCCCGGTCATGTTACTACCATCCCGCGGTACATCATTTTCCACTCCTTCGGCTGGGTCAACACGTTCCTGCCCTTTATCGTGCCCAAACTTTTTGCCACCGACGCGTTCTTCGTGTTTCTGCTGGTACAGTTTATCCGCAGCCTGCCGAAGGACATGGACGAATCCGCCCGCATTGACGGATGCGGAAAATTGGGTATCTATCTGCGAATCATTATGCCGTTAAGCGTGCCGGCTGTCATAACCACCGTGCTTTTTACATTCCTGTGGACCTGGGACGATTTTTTTAACCAGATGCTGTACCTTAATTCACCGGAAAAATACACGGTTCCTATGGGCCTGCGTCTTTTCCTGGACAATTCCGGCGTGTCGTCATGGGGTTCTATGTTCGCCATGTCAACACTATCGCTGCTTCCCTGCTTCGTACTTTTCTTTTCACTGCAAAAGTACTTTGTCCAGGGAGTTGCCACCACGGGTATCAAAGGGTAGTTTACCCTTAATAATATTTTGGAGGTACACATGAAAAAAATCTCGTTGGCTTTAATCACGTTTCTGGCGGCGGGCGCAATGCTCTTCGCCGGCGGGGGGCAGTCCAGGTCCCGTAGTTCCGCTGCCGCCGCCGGTCCCGCGGCGATACGCTGGTCCTTCTGGGGCGGTGAAAGCCGTATCAAAAACACCCAGTTAGTTATCGACAAATTTACCGAAGACACGGGCATCATCGTTGCGGCCGAACCGGCGCCGGGAACCGGTGAACATTTCAGCAAATTCAAGACGCAGTTTGTCGGCGGCAATGCCGCGGACATTATCCAGTTGGGGGGCGATTTTTCCAACCTGCAGGTTGACGATGTTGGGACGGTCCTCCTTCCGCTGGATGATTTTGTACAGCGGGGCATCATCGATCTTTCCAAGGTAGACGCCGCGGCCATCGCCGGGGGCACCGTGAACGGACACCTCTACGCCCTGCCCCTGGCGGCCAATATGCCCAGCATCGTTTACAACAGGGCCCTGCTCGAAAGGACCGGCGCACCGCTGCCCAAGGTTTCCATGACCTGGGACGAATTCCACACCTGGCTTGCGGCGGTTAAGGCAAAGCTCCCCGCCGGCGTCTATCCCTTTGCCGACAACAGCGCCAATTCCGACCAATCGTATTTCTTCGGCTATTGGAGCCGCGATAACGGAACAACCCAGTGGGACGGAGCAAAATCCCTTCTCACCGCGGCGGACGCCCGGAACTACATGGACATGTGGGGAGCCCTGCGCAGCGAAGGACTTATCCCGCCCGCGGAAATGGCCGCCGATTATGACGAATTGAACGAATCCACTTCGTCGCTTATCGCCGGGAAGGTAGCCGCCTGCGTCCTCTGGTCAAACATGCTGGTCAATTACCAGCGGGCAATCCCCGACACCCTCGATCTGGTTGAGCTTCCCAATGCGGCGCAAAGCAATGCCCTGTGGGGTCAAATGAGCCAGATGATGGGCGTCAACAAAAATTCCAAAAATGCCGAAGCGGCGGCCCGGTTTATCAACTACCGGGTAAACGATCCCGGCGTATGGAAAACGATGGGCGCCGATCCCGGAACCCCCGTAAATTCCGACTGCCGTACCGCCGTTCCCAGCGATCCGGTAACCGACAGGATCAACGCATACCTTGATGTGGCCGGCCAGCACGCAACCGCCAGGGACCCCAACATCCCCGGTGACTCCCAGTGGGGCCAGGGCCTTTACCTGATAATTCAAAACGTGGCCTACGGACGAATCACCAGCGCCCAGGGCGGGCAGCAGGTAGTGGAACTTATCGCAAGACTTACCCGTTAAACACCGGGACCCGGCGGGCCTTGAACAAGCCCGCCGGACTGCGGGAGCTGCATCATGCGGGACATCGTACTAGGCTGCGACGAAGCGGGAATCAGACTAAAAAACATCCTGAAAGGACTTCTGGAAGCCCTGGGCGCCGGGGTGGAAGACCTGGGGGTGGAGCATGCCGAAGACAAGACTGCCTACGCGGTAATAGCGGCGGGGGTCTGCGGGCGGATCATCGAATCCGGTTACCGCAGACGCGGGGTCCTGGTCTGCGGCACAGGCATTGGCATGTGCATGTCGGCGAATAAATTCAGGGGCATCAGGGCGGCGGTATGCCACGATATTTTTTCCGCCCGCCGCTCCATCCTCAGCAACGACGGGAACGTAGCCTGCTTTGGGGAACGGGTGATTGGGGCCGAACTTGCCAAGGCAATCCTGGCGGAATGGATAACCCTGGAATTCAAAGACGGCCCCTCCACCGCCAAGGTAGCGGAGATTAC
>JAIRXT010000164.1 GCA_031268125.1 Treponema sp.
GCGATTTCCGGGAGCCGGACGCCCCCTTTGATCCGCAGGAATTCAATAATCCGTTCCTCCGGGGTCCCCCGTTCCTTCCAGTTCCGGCCCAGATCGGTCAACTCAAAAAAACTCCGGGCTTCCCGGCGGATTTCCCAAACAAGATCCTTGCCGGCAAGCCAGGACAGGGCCTGGTTCCCGTTCCCCATCTTAAAGTCCAGGTCTTTTTCCACCCCTTCGATGGTAAGTTCATCATTTTTCTGGTAAAAAAGGATGATTTTAATTTCCAGGGGATGCAGATTTTTCACCGTGCTTTGAATATCCATGATAACACCTTTACGGACAGGATAGCAGTTTTATCCGGTTTTGAGAAGGGGCGGCCATACAGCAATTCCAAAAATATGGGGCATTAACCGAAAAAACCGGGCGTGCTGTTCAGGTTTTTGTTGATACCTCCCGGACAAAAAAGTCCCCCGCGGTTTCCGCGGTTACCTGAAAAACCACGTTGTTTACCGAAACCGCCACCCCCGGATGCTGGCACTGCTTTTGACAAAAACTGGATTTGAAATTTATTTTGTCATGAAGTTTTTTTTCTTCTATAAGCTGTTGAAAGGTTTGAATAACGTTGTAGGAACCTTTGATATGGCAGGAACTGCCGATACAAACACATAATTCAAGCATGGGTTTTCTCCTTTTTGTTGGTATAATGTACGTGTAACAATTCTTTTACCTGACCCTTTAACACGCTGTTATAGAGATTTAACATCAGGGGATTCTCCTCTGAGCGTTTTATGCTACACAGCTTGTCCGCCGAATAAAGCCCCCTGCCCCGTTCTTCCTTTTCCGAAAGAAGCGCCGTGGGTTGTCCCGCGCCGCAAACGCAGCCGCCGGGGCAGGCCATAACTTCCACAAAATCAAAACGGTATTCTTCTTTGCCGCTTTTTATGTTGCTTATTAAAGCGGCCGCGTTTTTTAATCCGCTGACTACGGCGATCTTCACTTCCCGCCCGTTCACCGTAACGCCGGCCTGTTTTATCCCGGCCATTCCCCGGACCCCGGTGCAGCCGGTTTTCATTAACGCGGTGAGGGACTTATCCGGGGAGACGCGGCGCAGTACCGCTTCGGTAACGCCTCCGCTGACGCCGAAGATGACCCCGGCCCCGGTAATGGTTCCAAAGGGCATATCCACCGATTCGGGATCCAGTTCCGAAAAGACGATCCCCGATTCCCGGATCATCCTGATAAGCTCCTGGGTGGTGATCACGTAATCCACCGCGGGCTGTCCGTTTATTTTAAATTCATCCCGGGCGGCTTCGTATTTTTTCGCCGTGCAGGGCATAACCGCTACATGCACATGGGGCCGGGAAGAAACCCCCGGGTCCGCCTTGATTACCGACGCGAACATCTCCATGGGGGAGCGGCAGGAGGAAACATGGGGCAGCAGTTCGCGGTGGTGCTTTTCGCAGAACTGCACCCAGGCGGGGCAGCAGGAGGTAAACAGGGGCATGGCGGGCGTACCGCCTTGGGCGCTGTCTCCGCCGGAACCTGAACGTTCAAGGCGTTTCAAAAGTTCGGCGGACTCTTCCAGCACCGTAAGATCCGCGCCGGCGGCGGTGTCGTAGACCTCGTCAAAACCCAGCCGCCGCAGGGCGGCGACAATGCGGCCCATAACGCTGCCCGCGTCTCCGCTTTCAAGGCCGAATTCTTTACCCACGGCCACCCGGACCGCCGGGGCGATCTGGCAGCTCACTTTTATTTCTTTACTGTCTAAAACCTTCCAGACTTTGGGCACGTTGTTTTTTACCACGATTGCCCCGGTGGGGCACACCGCAGCGCACTGGCCGCAGCCCACGCAGGAAGAATCGGCGATGTTTTTACCGAAGACGGCGCTGACCTTCATCTTCGCCCCCCGGTGGGTAAAATCAATGGCCCCCACGGCCTGCACTTCGTTACACATCCGCACGCAGTCCCCGCAGAGGATACATTTGTTTTGATTCCGGGTGATGCACAGCGAAGAATCGTCGATTACGGATTCCGGGGCGGTGTTGGGGAAGCGGACCCCTTCGATAGAAAAACGCTCGGAGAGTTCCTGCAATTTACAGCGCCCATTGTTGCCGCAGGTGGTGCAGTCCCGGCAGTGGTTTGCCAAAAGCAGTTCCAGGATCATCTTGCGGTATTTCCGCAGCCGTTCCACATTGGTTTTAACCGCCATGCCCGCTTTGGGCGGCGTGGAACAGGCGGATTCAAGGCCGCCCCGTTCGTTTTCCACCATGCACATCCGGCAGGCCCCGTAAATTGAAAGCTCCGAATGGTAACAAAACGTGGGAAGATCTATTCCCGCCTTGCGGATCAGGGCGAGAATATTTTTCTCCCCGTTGATCTCCACCGGGATTCCGTCAATGGTCATATATTCTCTGGTTGGCGTTTCCATTTTTACTCCTCTCCGCTTACTTTTCTTCGATAGAGTTGTTCGATAACCTTTAGTTATCGAACAAATTCCTTAAAAAAACTGCAAAAGGCTTAGCCTTTTGCGAGACTTGCAAGCTAACCGAAGGTTAGCAGACAACCTGAACCTGGCAGGGTTCAATAAAAAAGTTGTTGAACAATTCCAATAGCCTTAAACGGGCAGGCGGCGATACAGGCGCCGCATTTAATACAAACGGCGCTGTCGATTACAAAGGGTTCTTTGACTTTGCCGCTGACGGCCCCCACAGGACAGGTCCGGGAACATTTGGAACAGCCCTTGCACCGGGCCGGGTCGATGCTGATTTTTTTAAGTTTCTGACAACTTCCCGCGGGGCAGCGTTTTTCGTAGATGTGGGCCTCGTATTCGGCGCGGAAATTTTTGATGGTGCTTACCACCGGAAAGGCCGCGGTTTTTCCCAGTCCGCACAGGGCAGTCTGGGAAATGGTGTCCGACAATTCCAGGAGCAGTTCTATGTCCCCGTCCCGGCCCTCTCCCGCCACAATCCGTTCCAGAATTGCCAGCATCCGTTTGGTTCCTTCCCGGCAGGGAACGCATTTGCCGCAGGATTCGTTTTGGGTAAAATTCATAAAGAACCGGGCGATTTCCACCATGCAGGTATGCGTATCCATCACCACCAGGCCCCCGCTGCCGACAATGGCACCGGCCTTTTGCAGGGAATCAAAGTCCAGGGGCAGATCAAGATCGTCCCTGGTAAGGCAGCCGCCGGAAGGGCCGCCGGTCTGGACGGCCTTGAATTCTCCCCCGTCCCGGATGCCGCCGCCCACATCGTAGATCACCTCCCGGAGAGTCATACCCATAGGTACTTCGATAAGTCCGGTATTTTCGATATTTCCGGTAAGGGCGAAGGTTTTGGTACCGGGGCTGTTTTCAGGTCCTATGGTTTTATACCAGGCCGCCCCCCGGTTGATGATAAGGGGTATATTGGCGAAGGTTTCCACATTGTTAAGAAGGGTAGGTTTCTCAAAGAGTCCCTGCTCAACGGTCCGGGGGGGCTTTACCCGGGGCATGCCCCGCCTTCCCTCGATAGAAGCGGTCAGGGCGCTGCCTTCGCCGCAGACAAAGGCGCCGGCCCCCCGGTAGATTTGCAGATTAAAAGAAAAGTCCGTCCCCAGAATATTTTTGCCCAAAAGACCCAGTTCCAAAGCCTGGGCAATGGCCGTCCGCAGCCGGCTTACCGCCATGGGATATTCCGCCCGGACATAGATATACCCTTCGCCGGCGCCGCTGGCCCTGGCGGCAATGAGCATCCCTTCGATCATTTGATGGGGGATGCCCTCCATGACGCTTTGATCCATGAAGGCTCCGGGGTCCCCTTCGTCGCCGTTGCAGACGACATACTTGGGTTCCGCCCGCTGCCTGTTCACCTGGCGCCATTTGGTCCCCGCGGGGAATCCCGCCCCGCCCCGGCCCCGGAGCTTGGATTGGGAAACTTCGGCAATAATTTCTTCCTGATTCATGTCGAACAGGGCCTTTTCAAAAGCGGAGTACCCGCCCGCAGCGATATATTCGGCGATAGACTCGGCGTTTATACGGCCGCACTGTCCCAATACCACCCGTGTCTGTTTTTGGTAAAAGGGTATGTCCTCCCGTTTTGGACAGGAGACGCCGTTTTTCCGGTAAACCAGGCGGTCAATCAGTTTTTTACCGGCAATGGTCTTTTCGACAATTTCTTCGCAGTCCTCAATTTTGACCCTGGTGTAAAGCCAGCCTTCAGGCTCAATAAGAATAAGGGGGCCTAGATCGCAAAAACCGTGGCATCCGCTTTTTTTAAGTCCCGCGGGGTGTCCCGGTTCTTCGGTAATCCTGACCGCGCAGGGAAGTTTTTTTTCGTGTACAAGGTCAACCAGGCGGTCATAAATACCGATAGAACCCGACGCGATACAGCCTGTACCCGCGCAGACAAGAATCCTGGTTGTTTCGTTATCCAGGGATTTCCTGTATAATTCCCTGGCCTTTTGCAGTTCCTCTCTACCGGCCAGCATTAATTACCCCCCGCTTCAACCAGCTCCGCCTTGAGTTCTTTGATCAGCGCCGAAACTTTTTCCGGCGTCATGGCGGCATATACCTTGTTGTTCACCGTCAGCGCCGGGGCAAGACTGCACGCGCCCAGACAGGCCACGGTCTGTACGGTAAAACCCAGATCGCCGGTGGTTATCTTTGATTCGGAAAGGCCCAATTCTTTGCGGAACTGGTCCAGGTTGGGAACGGATTTTCTCACATGGCAGGCGGTCCCATCGCACACCTTTATGATGTACCGGCCCTTTGGTTCCAGGGAAAAGTTTTCGTAAAAAGTGGCGACCCCGTAGATTCGGGCTTCGCTTATCTGAAGCTTTTCCGCCACGTAAGGGAAAACTTCTGGGGGCAGATAATTGTACCTTTCCTGTACTCCCTGCAAAACGGGAATAACGGCGCTGGCTCCGCATCCCGTTTTGCTGATGATGGCGTCAAGCGCCTCATAATCAAATGCTGTATCCATCCTCTCCTCTCCTTCAAAAAAAATTTTACCCGGACTGTTGTTCTTTATTTAGACGAATCATATAAACGGGCCTTAAAAATGACTGACCTTTATCCGCTTTCCCATTTCTTTTAAGCATGCCGCAAGTTCGTCAATTAAATGCATCTTAATACTGAACGAAATGGGCAGGCCCGGATTTTGATGGGCGGGGTTGACGGCCCGGCCCACATAAAAATTAATATCCGTGGCTTCCTCAAAAAGAATCCGGGCGATTTCCGAGGCCCCGTCCTTTCCTGAGTTCCATTGAACATAGCTGCCGTTGTCCCCCGCATAATCCTGCGCGTATTCCAGCACCCTGTGGATGGTAACAACTCCTTCGGTAACCAAATCCACCCCGCTGATCTTCGCGGTGGGGGGAATATCCGGGTCCGCATACCGGGGAATCCCCGCCTCCAGCGGTTTCCCCAAAAATTCCGCCGCCAGGGCCGATGTAGTTCCCCCGCAGACTATGTGTTTCCCTTCTTTTGAAAAAAAGAGGCTCATCATTTTTGAAACTTCCGCGGGGCTCGACGGCGGACCGATTAAAAGGTTGACGGGCTGCCGGCGGCGTATCTTCACCGTGCATACCGTGGTATCGTCTCCGGGCTCGCCGCCGTAGAGGTCGTTACACTTGTCCAGCAGGATGGAGCTCAGGGTCTTGGCGGTATATTCCCGGTTATACATACTTTCCATAAACGATATAATATCTTCCCGCCGCCAGCCGAGGTTGAGGCTCCGGCCCACCCCCGCGTGGATCGCCCCGTCGCTCACGGCAATAAAAGTATCGTCCTCGTGCAGCTTGATCCGGGTTTTATAAATCGTCTTCCGCCGGGCAAAGCCGCCGGCAGCATAACTATCTTCGATGGTTTCCGCGGTTTTTGGATAGTCAACATTTTTCCCGTCCCGCAGCAGGATCACACAGGGGTTGTCGTATTGAATTATTTCCGCTTCCTGGGTATCGGTAACGCGGATAATGGTAAAGGTGGAATAGGCAATCTGCCGCACCTTGCAGATTGGCAGGGTGGCGGCGATGGTTTCCACGCAGTCCTCCACGGTAAGGGAATTGGCCATCATGGTAGCGATAATTTTTGCGGTCAGGGTAGAAAGGATGTTGGCCTTTACCCCGCTTCCCAGCCCGTCCGCCAGGACCATCACCGTCAGCTTATCTTCCAGGGGTACAATTTCTACATGGTCCCCGCAGAGTTCTTCCCCGTGCTTGTTGAGATTCACAAAACCCGCATCGGTACACAGCTCATTCATTGGTCAAAATCTCCTTGAACTTGGTCAAGGCAACTTTGGTTTCCGCCGCGGTCTCCCCCAGCAGGGAGGCGATCTCATGTACAGCCCGCATCTGTTTTTCAATCACCTGATCGGTAATCTCGATGGTCTTCCGGTTAAATTCTTCTTTTGCCGCTTTCCGGGATTCCTCCCCGGTAACGTCCCGCATAATGCCAATAATGATGTGGAAGTTCCTGTCATAAACAATAGTCTGGTCTATGTACTTCTGGTAATCCGCCAGATATACCCGCCGGTTATATACATTTTTTCCCTGCCGGCAGACTTCGTTAAAGGGTACGGGATCCAAAACCCGGATTACCTGATCCCCCAGAATATCCGGGGGAGTAATATTGAATATCCGGCAGGCGGCGGCGTTGATCTGCTGAACCTCCAGAATTTCGTTAAGAACAATAATTCCGTTGGGGGTATTGGTAATGATGTTATCGGAAAAAGATTCCGCCCGTTCTTTCAGGTAGGGAAGGCACATGGTCAGGGTCGCTTTTCCTTCCAGCACCGCCAGGGCTTTTTCCCGGCAGGTATTGTAACCGCAGCTCCCGCAGTTCAGCTCATGCTCCGGTTTTGTTTTCCCCAGTTTGCGGAGCACCTCCTCGACGGCCCCCGTCCCCGGATAAATCCGGCGGGGAGAACGGGGAAAAAACTTTTTTTCCGTCTCCCCGGCCGAATACGGGGGAATCTCAAAATCCTTATCCCCCGCGTACCGCGAAACGGTGATATAATCCCGCACCGGAGAAGGCTTTTCCTGTTCCATCACCGGCCCGCCCAGACAGCTTCCCGCGCAGGCGGACATCTCGATGAAACACCTGCCCGGATTTTTCCGGACAAGATCTTCAATGGCGCAGATGCAGTTGTCGATCCCGTCCACGGAAAAATACGCGTAGCGGGGATTTTCTTTTGCCATAGTACGGAGAATGCCCCCGGCGGCGGGGAACAGCCGGGTAAGGCCGCGGTATCCGCCGTCTTGCGGCGCTTCCCTCCGGGGCTCATCATCCATGCCGATGTTTTCCTGCTTGAGCCAGCGGGACAGTTCCCCAAAGGTAAGCGTCTTATCCACCGGTCCCGCGTAACTTTCGGCCTCGTCTTTTTTTGAAATACAGGGGCCTATGAACACCGTCCGGGCACCGGGATGCCGGCGTTTTATATCCATACCGTGGGCCAGCATGGGCGACAATACGGGGGCCAGCATGGGGACGGCGGCGGGGTAATATTTCTGGATCAAAAGATTCACGCTGTGGCAGCATGAACTGATAATCACCTCCTGGGCCTCGTCCCGCAGCATGGCGTCGTACTGCCGTTTTACAATAACCGCGCCCGCGGCAGTTTCCTCGGCCCCGGCAAATCCCAGTTGTTTCAAAGCCCTTTCCATAGCGCCGATACCCAGGCCCCCATAGTTCGCCGTAAAAGAAGGGGCCAGGCTGGCATATACCGGCTCTCCGCCGGCGATCAGGTCCCGGACGGATTCCACATCATTCCGAATCTCCTTGGCATTTTGGGGACAGGCCACAAAGCAGCGGCCGCATAAAATACATTCTTCCTCCACAATGTGGGCCTGGTTATTTTCAAACCGGATGGATTTTACCGGACAATGCCGTATGCACTTGTAACAGTTTTTACAGTCCGATGTTTTCAGGGTTAAATATCCCGGCATACTCAAAATACCCGGCGCTATTTTCCGGTCGATTTTTTTACAATCATCCCGATACCCGTACAACCCAGTATGATAAGAGTACCTCCCAGCAGGGTTTCGGCCGTCCAGACAAGGGGCAGCGGCAGTTTTGCAAGAAGTTCAGGCACGGTGTCGGATTTATATCCAAGCGTACCTGCCAAAAAGAACAGAAAAGCGAAGGAGTTAAAAAACCTTGGCAAAACCCCAAGCAGCAAAACGATAAGTCCTACAAAAATCAAAACAAAGACCACCGCACCGGCAAAGCGGGCCTTGTCACCGAATACCGGCAGCCAGATCAGCGGTATAAAAACAAGATTGAGAATCAGGCAGCTTAATTCCCCGACAGCGCCGCCCAATACGATATGGCCGGTTTTTTCCCACTCCTGTTCGGCAAGAAAGAATGAAACCATGCAGACCATGACCGGCCAGGCCGGAAGTTTAAGCAAAGAGAGCAATACTTCGGCTATGGCAATTAAGGGCAGAAGCATTGCGCAGGTTAACAGATTTCTTTTGTTAAATATCTTTCCCATAACAGTTCTCCTGTAAAAAATTATATCGCCGTCCAGCCGCCGTCAACGGACAGAAGCTGGCCGGTAGTGTAGCTGGAGGCGTCGGAGGCAAAATAGACAACGGCGCCGTCTAATTCTCCCGCCCTGCCCGGCCGTCCAAGGGGACAATACGTTTTAACAATGTCCGCAAAAGCCGGATTGCTCATGACGGTATCGGTCATTTCCGAGGGGAAATACGCCGGACCGATAGCATTAACCGTGATGTTGTATTTTGCCCATTCGGCTGCCAGCGCCTTGGTCAGCATCAGCACGCCGCCTTTTGATGCGCAATAGGCGTTTAAGGGGCTGGCCGCCATAGCGGCGCTGCTGTGGATCGAACCGACATTGATGATCTTGCCGTATTTTTGTCCGATCATGATTTTTCCCACTTCCCGGGCGACAAAATATACGCTGTTCAGGTTGGTATCAATAACGGCGTTCCAGTCGTCATCGGACTGGGACTCGGCAGGGCTTGACCGGGCAGTACCCGCGTTATTTACCAAAATGTCGATCCTGCCGTAATGCGCTTTTATTTTGGCGGCAGCGGCCTTGATCTCATCGTTTTTTAACACATCGCATTTAAGCGCCAGGCAGCGCGCGCCCAAATCTTCGATGGTTTTTTTGACTTCTTCCAGCCGTTCCTGCCTTCTGGCCATAATCGCCAGATTTGCGCCCTGTTCCGCCAGAGCCTTTGCAAATTGAACGCCAAGTCCCGAAGAAGCGCCCGTTACCAGGGCGGTTTTCCCTTTCAAATCAAAAATACCCATATAAAACCCCGTAAAATGTAGAAAAACCTGGGGCTGTTCCAAAACTTCAGTTTTTGGAACAGCAACCTTTAACTATCATCAGTTCAACACAAAGGCAATTCAGAAATGTATGCCAAACCTATGTAACACGGGGTGCCGGGGGAAAAAATCCACCACCTTGCGCGGTGTTTTTGCCCCCGGCAGGACCCCAGGGATTTGCTTCCGGCATAGGCCATTGCCGTAGTTTTGGAACAGTCCCACCTGTTTCATTTTTCCCGGCAACACCGGTTTTTTATATGCTGCGGTTCCGGCATTTTGGAACCGCAGCCCATGTCAATACAAAGATACTACCATGCGATGGTTACTACGGGCTTAATCAAATCCTTCGGTTTGTCCTTCATAAGCATCAACGCTTCTTCAATTTTTTCAAATCCTTCAAAAGGGTGCGTAATAAGTTTTGCGGGGTCAATCCGTCCTGAAACAACCAAATCCGCAAGTTTTTCCATCCGCAGCCTGCCGCCCGGCATAAGCCCGCCGTTTATCATCTTGTGGCCCATCCCCACACCCCACTCAAGGCGGGGAATTTTTATATAATCCCCGCTGCCAAGGTAATTGATGTTGCCAATCGCCCCGCCCGGTTTTAACATCCGCACGGCCTCAGCAAAAGTATCATTATCACCGCCGGCGATAATAACCCTGTCAACACCGGCGCCGTTTGTTTTTGCCATCACCTGTTCCAGAATGCCGCCGTCCTTGTAATTGATAATGTCGGTAGCGCCGTATTCCTTTGCGATGTTTATACAATTCGGCCTTGATCCCACCGCGAAAAGACGGGACGCCCCCTTAAGAACCGCGCCCCGGACGCCCATAAGACCCACCGGCCCTATACCGATAACACAAACGGTATCGCCGTATTGAACCTGGGCAAGTTCGGATCCGTGCAGGCCGGTCGGTATCATGTCGGAAAGCATCGCTGCGGCGGCGGGGTCCATCCCTTCCGGCAGTATTGCAAGATTTCCATCGGCGTCATTTACATGAAAAAATTCACCAAAGACGCCGTCTTTTTGATTCGAGAATTTCCATCCCCCCAGCATCTGGCCGGAGTGCATGGAATACCCCGCCTGGGCCTGTACGGAATTCCAATCCGGGGTGATTGCCGGGATTATTACTTTGTCGCCCTTTTTAAAATCCTTTACAAGATTTCCGGTTTCAACAACTTCTCCCACCCCTTCATGGCCCAATATTAAATTGTGCTTTTCGCCAATCGCCCCTTCCCATACGGTATGCACATCCGAAGTACACGGCGCAACCGCAATAGGACGCACTATCGCGTCAAGAGGCCCGCAGCGGGGCATCTCTTTTTCGATCCAGCCGGTTTTCCCGATTCCAAGCATTGCGTAACCTTTCATGTTCTTCTCCTGTGATGATATTGTTGAAAACCTTATCCGGTTTTCCTTGGGGCCAAATAACATCCGGCCCTTTACTTGCCGGTAATATAGGCGTCTATTGCTTCCGCCGCTTTTTTCCCCGCCCCCATAGCAAGAATCACTGTGGCGGCCCCCGTAACCGCGTCTCCTCCGGCGAAGATACCCCTGCGGGAAGTTTGGCCGGTCTTTTCATCGGCGATGATCCCGCCCCATTTTTGCATATCAAGCCCCGCGGTAGTAGACTTGATAAGAGGATTAGGAGAAGTGCCGATGGACATGATCACGCAGTCCGCTTCGGTTTCTTTTTCACTCCCCTCAAGCGGTACGGGCCGGGCCCTGCCGGATTCATCCGGTTCGCTTAAAACCATCTTTTGGCAGATAATTTTGCTGACCCAGCCTTTTTCATTTCCGGTAATGCTTACAGGATTTGTGAGAAACTGAAAAACAATGCCTTCTTCTTTCGCGTGTTCCACTTCCTCAAGCCGGGCGGGAAGTTCCTTTTCCGTCCGCCGGTAGATAACAACCACCTCCGCGCCCAGGCGCCTGGCGCAGCGTGCGGCGTCCATAGCAACATTACCGCCCCCCACCACGGCAACTTTTTTACCCCGGTGTATGGGAGTTGAACTATCGACAGTATAGGCTTTCATTAAATTTATCCGGGTAAGAAATTCATTAGCCGAATACACACCGTTCAGGTTTTCTCCGGGAATATTCATGAATTTAGGAAGCCCCGCGCCGGAACCGATAAAGACCGCTTTATACCCGTAGGTATCAAACAGTTCGTCAATGGTCAGGGTCTTGCCGATTACCGTGTTTACCGCGATTTCCACACCCCGGTTTTTGAGGCCCTGGATTTCTTTTTGTACGATAGCCTTGGGGAGCCGGAATTCGGGAATGCCGTAAGAGAGGACCCCGCCTTCAACATGCAGAGCCTCAAAAATCGTAACCCCGTAGCCTTTCCGGGCAAGGTTCCCCGCGCAGGCAAGCCCCGCCGGGCCGGAACCCACCACGGCTACCCGGTTTCCTCCGTGTTTTTCCGCGGCCGTAATTTTTCTATCATCAGGCTTTTCCTGGGCGTTATGATAATCCGCTGCAAAACGTTCCAGCCTGCCGATAGCCACCGGCTCCCCCCGGCGCCCGCGGATACACGAGCCTTCGCATTGGGTTTCCTGGGGGCACACCCGGCCGCAGATTGCCGGAAGGGCATTGTACCGGGTAATAATCTCATAGGCTTTTTCAAAATCTCCGGCGGCAATTTCCCCGATAAAAGCGGGAATATCAATATTCACCGGGCAGTCGGAGACGCAGGGTTTGTTTTTACAGCCCAAACACCGTTTGGCTTCGTCCGCCGCCTGGGATTCGGTGTACCCCAGCGCCACTTCAAAAAAATTCCCGCTCCGTATTTTTGGATCCTGAACGGGCATCTCATTTTTTGTGAGGACCATATTTGGCCCGGCTGCATTCGGCATTACGATACCCTCCCGATAGCAGTTTCCTTTGTGTCCAAAAGTTTACAGGCTTCGTAGGCCCTTGCCTCAAAAGGTTTATATAAAGCGGACCGGGCCATAGCTTCGTTAAAATCAACTTCGTGCCCGTCAAAATCGGGACCGTCCACACAGGCAAATCTGGTTGTTCCCCCAACGCTGAGACGGCAGCCGCCGCACATCCCCGTGCCGTCTATCATGATGGGGTTCATGCTGACCGTAGTTTTAATACCGTAGGGCTTTGTTACCGCGGCCACAAATTTCATCATCGGGAGGGGGCCTATGGCGATAAC
>JAIRXT010000244.1 GCA_031268125.1 Treponema sp.
TGTTACCTTTCACCATTTGACCATTTTTTACTTCGAATTCCCTTAGATAATCAGCAATTCTCAGGATAGGAAAGAGTGAAAAGGCGCCCCACAAAAGCTGGGCGGGGTGTCAGGGGGAAAAACGAGGGGAAGGGGCCCCTGTTTTTCCCCCTGACAGGACCCCACGAGAATTTTACAGGCGCCTTTTTGTTTTGGAATGGTTAAAATGAGAATTGCTGTAAAATTGCTGCCGGCCCTTGACACATTTTTTCTTTGTTGATAGGGTTGCGGCAGTAGATGGGGTGCTGGATTGGCAGAAACTGCCGGCTCCGGCTGAGAGGAAGCGGCTTAACGCTTTAAACCCTTAAACCTGATCCGGATAATGCCGGCGGAGGGAATATTACATGAGGCGCGCTCAGTGTTTTGTATACCTCCCCGTATTTCCAAGGGAGGCTTTTTTATGTCTGAATACCGCGCACAAAACCAGCCGGAGGCGAGTATCGCCATCCAGGTGCTGCCCTCCGCGGCAGGCGGCGAAGAGGTAATTCGTATTGTCGATAAGGTAATCGAATACCTCAAGGGAACGGGAACCAACGCCTTTGTCGGCCCGTTTGAAACCACCATAGAAGGCAGCTTCGACAGGCTGTGGGAAATCGCCGGGGAATGTCAAAAAATCTGCATACGGGAAGGCGCGGGATCGGTTTCCACCTACGTTAAATCCTTTTACAACCCCAAAAACGGCGTATGGTCTATCGAAAAAAAGACCGCCAAACACCATGAAAGCTAAAACCGTTCCCGCACGGCCTGCGGCGGGGATTCCCCCGGCGCTTCTGCCCATCCTCTGCCTTATCGCCCTGTGGCAGGCGGTAAGCGCCTCCGGTATGCTGCCCGGCTATATGCTGCCCGGCCCCTTCCGCGTGCTTGCCGCCCTGTGGAAGGACAAGTTCCTCCTGGCAAGCCATCTGGGAAGGACCCTTGCGGAGGCGGCGGCGGGGCTGGGCCTGGCGGTTGCGGCGGCGTTTATCCTGGCGGTTCTTATGGACATAAACCGCAGGATACGCGACGCGTTAAACCCCATCCTGCTCTTAACCCAGACCATGCCGACCGTCGCCCTGGCGCCGCTTTTAATTCTCTGGATGGGATACGGTTCCGCGCCGAAGATAGCGTTAGTGTTTCTAACCTGTTTTTTCCCCCTCACCCTGGCCCTGCTGGGGGCTTTTTCCGCTGCGGACCAGGATGAAATACGGCTGTTAAAATCTATGGGCGCCGGCCCCGTGCAGTTGTACCGTTACATTAAAATACCTTCCAGCGCGGCGGCGTTTTTCCCGGGGCTCCGCGTTTCCGCGTCATACTCGATAATCGGCGCCGTTATTTCCGAATGGCTTGGGGGAGACGCGGGGCTGGGCGTTTACATGATACGGGTACGCAAATCCTACTCATTCGACAAAATGTTCGCCGCAATACTTGTTGTTACCCTGCTCAGCCTGGGGCTGATGAAACTGGTGGGGCTGGCCGAAAAAGCGGCGACCCCCTGGAGAACACAGGAATTCAAAACACGGCCCAAAGAGGCTGCTTAAAAAACACAGGAGTTTACCATGAAAAAACACCGTATCGCTGTAACCGCGTTGATCTGCGTTTTACTGGTTTCCGGCTGCAGTAAAAAAAGCGAAGCCGGGGGAAGCGCTGCGGACAAAAACGAAACCGTCCGCATCGTGCTGGACTGGACGCCCAATACCAACCACACGGGGATCTACGCCGCCAGGGAAAAACGCATGTTTGCCGAAGAAGGCCTTGATGTGGAGATTCTTATGCCGCCGGAAGACGGCGCCCTGATACTGCTTGGGGCGGGAAGGGCGGAGTTCGCCGTGGACTTCCAGGAAAGCCTGGGGCCGGCGATTGCCAGGGACCGGGACGCCCTGCCCGTTACCGCCGTTGCCGCGGTTATAAGCCACAACACCTCCGGGCTTATGTCGCTGAAAGAGGCGGGGATCAGGCGGCCCCGGGATTTGACGGGAAAGCGTTTTGCGTCCTGGGAAACATCGCTGGTAACGGAGGTTATCAAAGATATTGTGGAGGCCGACGGGGGGGATTTTTCCCGGGTCAGGATGGTTCCCAACATGGCGACCGACGCGTTTTCCGCCCTTGAAACCGATGTGGATTCGATCTGGATCTACTATGCCTGGGACGGCGTGGCAGCGGAAGTCCGCGGAACCGGCATAGACTACATCGATTTGGGAACAACTAATCCGGCGCTGGATTTTTACACCCCGGTTATCGTAACCAACACCGCCTGGGCGGCTTCCCACCCGGAAACCGCCAAAAAATTCATGAAAGCCCTAAGCCGGGGGTATGAATTCACCATCGAAAATCCTGAAGAAGCCGCGGCAATTCTGCTGGCCCAGGCCCCGGAACTGGACGAGGAACTGGTTCTGCAAAGCCAGAAATACCTTGCCCCGCGTTACCGGGACGATGCGCCCCGGTGGGGAGAAATCGACCCCCGCCGCTGGGGATCGTTTTACCGCTGGATGTTCGAGCGCGGCATCCTTGAAAAGGATATTGGCGAAAGCGGCTTTACCAACGAATATCTTCCCTGAATGAATAACGTCAGCCCGGCGGTAACGCGGGAACCCGCCCCGGTTCTTTTTGCCTGCCGGGGAATCACCAAACGCTACGAAGGCGAAGCCGTTGTCAAGGATATCAGCCTGGAACTTCCGGCGGGGAGAGTCATTTCCCTCCTTGGCCCTTCCGGGACGGGCAAGACAACCCTGTTCAACGTTCTTGCCGGGGTAGACATCCCCGACGACGGCCGGGTGTTGTTAAGCGGCAGGAATATCACCGGAATCTCCGGGCAGGTCAGTTACATGATGCAGAAAGATCTGCTGCTGGAATACCGTACCGTCCTTGACAACGTGATTCTTCCCCTGCTGATCCGCGGCCGCATCACAAAAAAAGAAGCCCGCGAACAGGGGGCATCGTTTTTTCCCCGTTTCGGCCTGTCCGGCTGCGAAAAAAAGTACCCGCGGCAGCTTTCCGGCGGAATGCGGCAGCGGGCCGCGCTGCTCCGTACCTGCATGCTCAGCAATCCGGTAATTCTGCTGGACGAGCCGTTTTCCGCCCTGGACGCCCTGACCCGCCGGAGCATGCACGAATGGTTCCAGGAAATCGCCGCAGAAATGAACTTTGCGGCCCTGTTTATCACCCACGACATAGAAGAAGCCGTAATGCTTTCCGACAGGGTTTACATATTAACCGCAGCCGGCGAAAGACAGCCGGGCAGGATCAGCGGATGTTTTGATATAACGGCCCCCCGGCCGCGGAACGAAAGTTTTTCCGTTTCGAAAGAATTTATCCTGCTCAAAAAAAAGATACTGGCGGCCATTCACCGGACCGCCGGTCCCGCACCACGGACAATCTCCCCATAGCCGGCTAAACTTGACCCGTACCCGGGGCCGGGTCAAGTTTAGCATAGCCGGGCGGGGTGCCGGCGGCAGGAAAGCCAATGACTTTGTAGGCGTCTTTTTGGATTTGGAATTGCTGTTGCCGCCCCGCAGCAATTTTACTTTTAGCGAAAGAGCCCCCCTGTCCAACCAAAAAATGGATAAATTGCGAAATCAGGGTAGCTGGACAGGCAAAGCCTGTCTCCCAAAAACTGAAGTTTTGGGAAAGCCTCTTGCTTCTGTGAATATGGTATTGAACGAAAATACCCTGCAATTTAGACATTTTTTACCTTGATTAACCCCCCCTTAAGCAATGTTAGTTTTATTTAGGGGGAGAAAAGACGCCCGAAAGATGTAACAGGGGATGTCAGGGGGAAAAACAAGGGGGAGGGGCCCCTGTTTTCCCCCTGACAGGACCCCAGGAGAATTTTACCGGCGCCCTTTCGTTTTAGAATGGTTAAAATGAGAATTGCTGGCGTCAATTGCAGAAAACCGTAATTCAGGTATACTTTAAAGATAGTAGAACCCTCAAGGACGGCCTGTCGTGATGAAAAAACGGCTCAACCCCCTG
>JAIRXT010000258.1 GCA_031268125.1 Treponema sp.
CCGGAATCCGGTCCCCCTGTTCCCGCCCCCCAACTCCAATACCGCTGGAACTCTGGGGAAGGATCACGTCGATAGTTCGCTGCATTCCCAAACTTGCAGAGTAGAAGTGCCAATGCACAAGGGCCATAAAAACCTCCTGCCGGCGGACCATAAACCGCCATACTGTTTAGCTTGTACGATCTTTCCCCCGAATAGGCCGTAGTTCCGCCTCACTCACCATAGCCGGATCATCTATACCGGGGGGAAGCTCCCTGCCGTTTTCATATTCTACAGCTTCTTCTTCGTAACTCTCAACTTCCGGCAGGGGGGCCGCCTTTTCTTCGTTCTCCAGCCGCACAGAGATCATCTTGCTTACCCCCGATTCTTCCATCGTTACCCCCAGCATGGTGCCTGCCCCAGTGATGGTCCGCTTGTTGTGGGTAATTACGACAAACTGGCTTTTTCTGCCGAACTCCCGCATAAGCTGCACAAAGCGTCCCACATTTGCCTCGTCCAGGGCGGCGTCAATTTCGTCCAAAAGGCAGAACGGCGAGGGCTTTACCATGTAGGTAGCGAACAGCAGCGCCACGGCGGTCATGGATTTTTCCCCCCCGGAAAGGAGATTGATGTTTTCCAGTTTTTTCCCGGGGGGCTGGGCGTAGATTTCTATTCCCGATTCCAGCACGTGATTCTCGTCCAGCAGGTGCAGTTTCGCCTGGCCCCCGCCGAAAAGACGGCGGAACATGTTGTGGAAATTCGTCCTGATTTTATTATAGGTCTTCAGGAATACATCGCTGGATTCCGTCCGTATTTCCGTAGCAAGGTTTTCCAGGTCTTTACGGGCCCTGTTCAGGTCCTCAAGCTGGTTTGTAAGAAAATCAAAGCGTTCTTTTACCTCGGCAAATTCCTCCGGGGCCATCAGGTTTACCGATCCCAGACTCCGCAGCCGTTCCCGGCCCGCGGCAAGTTTTTCCCTTAGTTCCGCCGGAGATGCGGTAATGGTGAAGGTCCGTTCCTCAAATTCCAGCAGATCCCGGGAATGAGTTTCCCGGAAGTTGTCCCGGATGTTTTTTATTTCTGTTTCCGATTGAACCAGTTCCAGGTGAAGCCTTTCCAGGGATTCCTGAACCTTGTTAAGCTGCGCCAGCCGTTTTTTAATGGTCTCCTGCTTCCCCGCCACGTCCCCGTTCCGTTTGGCTATATCCTTTTCCAGTTTTTCCAGTTCTGCGGTAAACCTTAACCCCTTCTGTTCAATCTCCGCAATTTCTTCAGCCGCGGCGGCAATGCGCTCGTTTGTCTCCTCAAGCCGCTTACTATCCAAAAAAAGCTCGTCCCGGACGGTTTTAAGAAGCCCCTCCTGGCCCGCCAGCTCCCGGCGGATCAGCCGGGCCTGTTCCCTGGCCGAATGGGTCTGGGTTTCTATCCGTGCCCGGCTTATCCGCATTTCCTCAAGGGTTTTACGGTACTCGTTGATTCGCTCCCCCAGGTCCGCGTTATCCCGGCGCAAAACGCCGATGTTGTTTCTCCGTTCTTCAATGCCGTCTTTGATAAGCCGGATATTGGCATCTAACGCACGTTTTTGGGTGATAATCCCTTCGGGGGTAAGAAAATCGTCAAGAAAGGCAGGTGAAGTTTTCCGGTAACCGTCAAAAAGTTCCAAAGCCCGGACAGTACCCTGGGCCGCTTCTTTCAATACCTCCGCAAGACCGGCGGCTATATGGGCAAGTTTTTCCGGCCCGGGGCTGCCGGCGCCCCCCCGTTCTACGGCCCCCTGTGCAGCCGCCGCCAGGTCCCGGATCAGGGTTTCCCGGCCTGCCAGCAGGGTTTTCACCCGCCCCAGGGTTTCAGACAGCTCCGCCTCCAGGCTGCGGCGTTCCGCCGCCGAATAACCCGCTTCCTTTAAGCCCGCATCCAGGGCCGCCACAATATCATCCGTAATAGCCGCCAGGTCTTTTTCATAAGCGGCCTGTTCAGTCTCTTTTTGCCGAATTTCCTCTTCCATCCGGAGAACATGGTTCTCGTTATCCCCGATACGGGAACTGGCAATGTGGATGTTTTCCTGGAACGATGCGATATTACCTTCAATGTCTACAATTTTTTTCTGCAAATCCAGAACTACGGCGTCCTGTTCTTCCGCATCGGCGGTTAGTTCCTGTGTTTTTTCCAGGATAGTCCGTTCCCGGCCCTCGTTCTGTCCAATCTTTCTCTGAATTTCCCCCCGCTGTTCCGCCAGAAGCTTGGCCCCGTTTTCCCGGGCGTTCTTTTCCACCGCCAGGCCGTAGATATTCTTCTGGTATTCGACGAGTTTTTCCTCCATCAGGTTTACCTCGTCCATGTTTTCTTCCAGGGAGCGGTTTGCCGCCTCCATCTCCGCCCGGATAGAATCCCGCTCGGCGCCGCGTTTTGCCAGGGTTTCCTTCCGTGCGTCGCTTTCGTATTTGAACTGTTTAAGCCTTAGGAGCTGAATATCCAGCTCCAGGTAAAAATTTTCCTCCCGCAGGACCCGGTATTTGGTGGTTTTCTCCGATTGAATTTTAAGACTGTCGTAAGAACGCTTAATCTCCCCCAGAATACCTTCCACCTGGCGCATATTTTCTTCGGTCTTGGCAAGATTCCGTTCCGCTTCCGCCCCCCGCAGCTTATAACGGGTAATCCCTGCCGCCTCCTCAAACAGATAGCGCCGCTCTTCCGGCTTGGACGAAAGAACCTGGTCGATTTTGCCCTGTTCCATGACCGAGTAGGCCCCTTTGCCCACCCCCGTGTCCCAGAAAAGCTCCCGGAGTTCCCTCAACCGCACGGGCTGGGCATTGACGTAGTATTCGCTTTCGCCGGAACGGTAGAGCCGCCGTTTAATCTCAATTTCCGGCATATCCAGGGGCAGCAGGCCCTTTTCGTTGGCGATAGTAAGGGTTACTTCCGCCACATTAAGGGGTTTGCGGTTTTCCGTGCCGTTGAAGATTACATCCTCCATCTTTTCGGCCCGCATAGCCCGGGAAGCCTGCTCCCCCAAAACCCATTTGACGGCGTCCACCACATTGGACTTACCGCAGCCGTTGGGTCCCAAAAGGGCAGTAACCCCTTCCGCAAATTCAACCTGGGTCCGGTCAGGGAAAGACTTAAATCCAAATATATCTAATCGTTTCAGGAACAAGACAGACTCCGTGTTTGGGCGATTTTTTCACCACATATCCGCAAAGTGTAGCATTGGGGAAAAGCTGTAGCAAGGTTTGTCCGGCTTTCCGCAGCGATTCTCCTTTTAACCATTCCACAACGAAAAGGCGCCGGTAGCATCTCCCGGGGGTCCGGCCGCCGGCACCCCGGCCGGTTTTGGGAAAGGTTCATCAGCCAAAATTTCATTTTTTGGCTTTCTTTACTTTTTTTATAGACTTTTTCTTGACTTTTCCTGATACCAGCCTTATTCTATCCCTATAATCTAACCTAACAGGGAGGCCATATTATGGCAAAGGTAGAACTGAAAGGTATCTCCAAAGTGTATGAAGGCAATGTCCGCGCCGTGGACAACGCCAACATCTTGGTCGAAGACAAAGAATTTGTTGTCTTTGTAGGTCCCTCCGGGTGCGGGAAATCCACCACCCTGCGGATGGTCGCCGGTCTGGAAGACATCACAGAAGGCGAGCTTTACATTGATGGGGAACTGATGAACGACGTTCCCCCCAAGGACCGGAACATCGCTATGGTGTTCCAGAACTACGCCTTGTATCCGCACATGACTGTTTATGACAACATGGCTTTCGGGCTCCGTATCAAAAAAGTCGAAAAAAGCGAGATTGAGCGGCGTGTTCGTGAGGCCGCCCGTACCCTGGATATTGAAAAATTTCTGGATCGCAAGCCCAAGGCCCTTTCCGGTGGTCAGCGGCAGCGTGTCGCCGTAGGCCGGGCCATTGTGCGGAACCCCAAGGTGTTCCTGTTCGATGAACCTCTTTCCAACTTGGACGCCAAACTCCGGGTCCAGATGCGGGCGGAACTTTCCGATCTGCACCACCGGCTGAATGCAACGATGATCTACGTTACCCATGACCAGGTGGAAGCCATGACAATGGCCAACAAGATCGTGGTTATGAAAGACGGGAAAATACAGCAGATTGGTTCTCCCCTCTATCTCTACAACCATCCCGTCAACAAGTTTGTCGCCGGGTTTATCGGATCCCCTCCCATGAACTTCCTTACCGTCAAAGTACTGGAAGAAGGCGGCGGTCTGGCTCTGGACGAAGGTACTTTCAAAATCAGGCCCCATGCTTCCCATGTGGAATACCTTAAAAAGTACGTCGGCAAGGAAGTATTCTTCGGCATCCGGCCGGAAGATTTGAGCTATTCCCCTTCCGGCCCTGCGGATAACAGCTTCCCCGTCAAGATTACCGTAGTTGAGCCCTTGGGCGCCGACATTCACCTGTGGTTGACCACGGCTACCCAGCCCTTGGTGGCCCGGACGGAGCCCCATCACGCCTTTAAGGTGGGTGATGAGGTACATTTTGTCCCCCACATGGACAAGGCCCGGTATTTTGATAGGGATACGGAAGAAGCTGTTCTGGCCGAACTGGACGCCGCCGCCGCTAAAAACCGTTAGGCGGATTTTCCTGTTCCGGGCCTGAGCGCCGATAATGCAAACCCCCGCCTAGGCGGGGGTTTTTGTTTTTTAGACCTGCCTTTTTGTTTTGGAAATGAGATTTGCTGAGTTTGGAGCCATGTTGTTGGGTTAAATCCCCCTGTAGTATGATATAACTATGGCTTATCTGTATGAAACACATCTGCATACCTGCCGGGGGAGCGCCTGCGCGTCCGCTCAGGGCCGTGATTACATCAAGTACTACCTGGATTCCGGTTATTCAGGCATTTTTGTAACGGAGCATTTTTACCGGGGAAACTGTACCGTGGACCGGCGTCTCCCCTGGCGGGAATGGGTCAATGAATTTTGCCGGGGTTTTGAGGAAACCCGTGAAGAAGGGCTGCGCCTGGGTCTGGATGTGTTTTTTGGCTGGGAAGAAACGTATAAAGGCGATGATTATCTCATATACGGCCTGGACAAGGACTGGCTCCTGGAGCATCCGGAAGTAAAAAACTGGACCCGGCGGGCCCAATACCAGGCTGTAACGGCAGCGGGGGGCTGTGTGGTCCACGCCCACCCCTTCCGGCAGCACCACTATATCGGGGAAGTATGCCTGGCGCCGAAGCTTATTGATGCCGTAGAAGCCGCCAATGCGGGGAATCAGAGGCAGTACTACGACGTCCTGGCCCTGCGCTATGCCGGCAAACTTGGTCTCCCCCTGTGCGCCGGTTCGGATATTCACCACATTGATCAGGCAAAAGAGGGGGATCTGTACGGCATTTACCTGGAACAAAAACTGGAAAGCGCCGCCGGTTTTGCGGCCGTCATAAGGGACAGAGGAATGCAGGATCCCGGAAACCTAAAGGTTAAAAAAGACCGCCTGAAAAGCTTGGGGGATGAACGCATCGGCCTTCCCCTCAAAATTTTAGACGGCTATGAACGGGTAACGTCAAGGGACTTTTGGGCCTTTCTTGAAAAAGACTGATTGGGTATAGTTGAATCTGTTATGAACGACAAAGAATTAAGCCAAATCCCCGGAAGAATCAAAGAATTTCGGGAAATTATGGAGATTAGCGCCATTGATATGGCCCGGGACATCGGAATTTCTTTGGAAATTTACGAAAAATACGAATCCGGCGAGATGGATATTCCTATCAGCGCGCTATACAAGATATCAAACCGGCTGGGAACCGATACCACCGTGCTTTTGACCGGGGACGATCCCCGCATGGAAAGCGCCAGCGTATGCCGGGCCGGGAAGGGCATTCAGGTTGAACGGTATCCGGGTTACGAGTATTCAAGCCTGGCCTACAATTTCAAAGGCCGGACCATGGAACCTCTGCTGGTAACGCTGGATTCGGCACAGGCGAGCGCCCCGCTGGTCTGCCATTCCGGGCAGGAATTTAACTATGTGGTCGAAGGGAAAATCCGGGTAACCGTGGGCGCCCGGGACTACGATTTGTCCGCCGGGGATTCGATCTACTTTGATGCCCGGCTCCTCCATGCTCAGAGCGCCCTTGAAGAAGCGGGGGAAGACCAAAAAACCGTTGCACGGTTTATCACGATAATTCAGGAATAGTGCCAGCCATGAACGAAATACTATCCCGGTACTGTCCCCGGGTTGAATTTGACAGCTACGAAGATTTTTTTGCCAATTACCGCTGCACGACGCCGGAAAATTTTAACTTTGCCTACGATGTGGTTGATGAATGGGCCCGGCTCGATCCCGGCAAACTTGCCTTGTTGTGGACCAATGATTCAGGCAATATGCGTTCTTACAGCTTCGCGGACATGAAACGGCTCAGCGACAAGGCGGCAAACATGCTCCTGGCCCAGGGAATGGGCAAGGGCGATGTGGTCATGCTGATCCTCAAACAGCGTCCGGAAGTCTGGATCCTGATGATCGCCCTGATGAAGATTGGGGCAATTTGTATCCCCGCCACCTACCAGCTTACCCCCAAGGATATCGTCTATCGCTGCAACATTGCGGAAGTTAAGTTTTTGATTGGCGTTGATGACGAAGAGCTGGTACAGAGTATCCGCACGGCCCTGCCGGACTGCATCACCATAAAAAAGACGGCTTTGGCAGGGAACAGTATCCCTCCCGGTTTTATTGATCTTCGTGATGCGATTGAAAAAGCCCCGGAAATCTTTAACCGTCCCCAGGGGGATGCGGATACCCGGACTCACGATCCTATGCTGGTATACTTTTCTTCCGGGACCACGGGGATGCCCAAAATGGTACGCCACAACCACAGCCTCCCGCTGGGGCATATCGTTACCGCCAAGTACTGGCAGTGCGTCCAGGACAACAAGGTCCATTTGACCCAGACCGATTCAGGCTGGGCAAAATTTGCCTGGGGTAAGATCTACGGCCAGTGGATCTGCGGGGCCGCCGTTGGGGCCTACGATACGGAAAAGTTTAACCCCCAGGGGATGCTTGCCGCCCTGCAGCGCCTGCGGCCGGCAAGCTTTTGCGCTCCCGCGACGGTTTTTCGTTTCCTCATCAAAGAAGATCTGTCCGGCTGGGATTTTAGTTTTATCGAGCATACTTCAGTGGCGGGGGAACCCCTAAGCCCCGAAGTCTATCACAAGATAAAAGAGATGACGGGTTTGGAAATTCGGGAAGGTTTCGGCCAGTCGGAAACATCGGTAATGGCGGCGGCTTTTACCTGGCTTCCGGTAAAACCGGGATCTATGGGGAAACCCGCCCCCCTCTTCGGACTTAAACTACTGGACGAGGAAGGGCAGCCCTGCGATGACGGCATTGTGGGGAACATAAGCATCACCGCCGCAGGGGAGCCCGGTATCAGTACGGCAGGAAGACCGCCGGGACTTTTTACGGCTTACTGGAAGGATGACAAAATTACCCAGTCCATGTGGTACAACGGGGTTTATCACACCGGGGATATGGCCTGGCATGACGAAGACGGCTACTACTGGTTTGTGGGACGGAACGATGACGTAATCAAATGTTCCGGGTACCGCATCGGCCCCTTTGAGGTAGAAAGCGCCCTGATGGAACACCCTTCGGTGCTGGAATGTGCGGTAACCGCCGCGCCGGATCCGGTCCGGGGCCAGGTAGTTAAAGCTACCATCGTGCTGGCCCGCGGCTTCCTGGCCTCAGATGAGCTGGTCAGGGAATTACAAAACCATGTAAAACGGGTAACCGCCCCTTATAAATACCCGCGGATTGTGGAATTTGTGGAGGAATTACCCAAAACAGTAAGCGGGAAAATTCAGCGAAACGTACTTAGAAACAAGGATACGGCAGAAAAAGACACACATATATGAAACTCAAAAAACAAATCGTTCAATGGCACGATTCATATTCAGTAGGCATCCATCTTGTCGATGAACAGCACAAGGAACTGATTAATCTTACCAACAAGCTCTACGAAGCAAGTATCCAGGGCTGGGATAAATCCAAAGATGCTTTTATGAATACCGTCCATGCCGCGGTGGATTATGCAGGCTATCACTTTAGCACCGAAGAAAAAATCATGGAACGGATAAATTACCCGGACTACTTGTCCCACAAGAAAGAACATTCGGATTTTGTCAAAGAAGTACTGCGCCAGGTTCAGGACTTTCAGGCGGGTCAAAAGGTCAGCGCCAATGATTTTGTCCTGTTCCTTAAAAACTGGGTTCTGACCCATATCGCCGTATGCGACAAAAAAATGGGGCTGTACCTTATCAAGCTGAAGCGGGAGGGGGCCCTGCATAACATTACAATGCAGATTAAACAGGAAACTCCAACCGGGGCGGAAGGCGTCCGGCTGATCATAAAATAAGCGAGCCAGCAATTCTCATGTTAGGAAGAGATGAAAAGGCGCCCTGCAAAAGCCGGGCGGGGTCCAGTTTCGCGAAAGCGAAAAGGGGGAAAAACGAGGGGAAGGGGCCCCTGTTTTTCCCCCTGACAGGACCCCAGGAGAATTTAACCGGCGCCTTTTCGTTTGGGAATGGTTAAAATGAGAATTGCTGATTGCTGGCACGTATTGACCCCGGCAGAGCGGAATGATACGATATAAAAACGTGATCAGGTCCTGTAGCTCAGTGGATAGAGCGGCCGCCTCCTAA
>JAIRXT010000002.1 GCA_031268125.1 Treponema sp.
AGGCCCCGCCGGATAAGGCCGTGATGCACCGCCCCCACGGCCAGCAGGGCCGGGACAGGGGCCAGGCCCGCGCCGGGGTTCAGACATTCCCGGTCGGACAGCACCAGGAGGGTAACGCCCTCCGTAACCGCCTCCACCGCCGCGTCAACCAGGCGGTCCAGGGCCTGTTTCAGGCCCGGTCCGGCCTGCCTGCCGGAAGCGGCCAGGGGGAACACCGCATCCAGGGTCCGGGACTTAAAGACCTCCGGCCGCAGACCCCGCAGGGCCTCCAGGTCCGCGGGGGTCATGATGGGGTTCTTCACCTTGACCCGCCGGCAATGCTCTTCGGACTCCGCCAGCAGGTTCTCGTGGGCCCCCACAAAGCTGGTCAGGGTCATCACCAGGTCTTCCCGGATCGAATCGATGGGGGGGTTGGTAACCTGGGCGAAGATCTGCTTAAAGTAGGCGTAGACCCGCTGGTTCTTCCGGGAAAAAACCGCCAGAGGGGTATCGGTCCCCATGGAACTGACCGGCTCCTGGCCGGTTTGGGCCATCACCGTCAAAAGCCGGTCCCGGTCCTCCCGGCTGTATCCAAAGGCCCGCTCCATAAAGAGAATGTCTTCCCCGGTTCGGAACTGGGGGTCCCCGTAAAGGGCCCCGGCGTAAGCCGGGACTCCTGCGTAAGCTGGAGAAGGGCCGGAACCATCAGAATCATCGTCCAGTTCCTGCTGCAGGGTTATCCCCTGGCGGGCCACCCATTCGGCGTAGGGCTTCCGCCGGTACACCGTCCGCTTCACCTCCTCATCGGGGATGATGCGGCCCTCCTCCAGGTCCACCAGAAGGAGCTTTCCGGGAAGGAGCCGGCCCTTGCGGACCACCTCGTCACTCCTAAAGTCCTGGACCCCGGTCTCGGAACCCATGACAATAAGATCGTCCCGGGTAATGGTGTAGCGGGAGGGCCGCAGACCGTTCCGGTCCAGGGTGCCCCCCACATAACGGCCGTCACAGAACACCATGGAAGCCGGCCCGTCCCAGGGCTCCATCAGCCCCGCGTGGTACTCGTAAAAAGCCTTGAGGTCGCCGGGGATGGGGTTTTTTTCGTTCCAGGACTCGGGGATCAGCATCATCAGGGCGTGGGGAAGACTGCGGCCGGACATGACCAGCAGCTCCAGGGCGGTGTCAAAGCTGGCGGAGTCGCTGCGGCCCGGCTCGATAACCGGCAGAATGTCCCGCAGGGCCTCCCCAAAGCGGGGGTGGCTGAACAGGGCCTCCCGGGCGCTCATCCAGAACCGGTTCCCCGTGATAGTGTTGATCTCCCCGTTGTGGGCCACCAGCCGGAAAGGCTGGGCCAGGGGCCAGTTGGGGAAGGTGTTGGTAGAAAACCGGGAGTGTACCAGGGCCACCGCGCTCCGCAGGTCCCGGTCTTCCAGATCGGGGTAGTAGCGGCGCAGTTGGTTGGGCATCAGCATCCCCTTGTACACCAGGGTCCGGGACGAAAGGGAGGGCAGGTAGCACTCCGCCCCCCGCATCGCCTTGTCGGATCGCAGGGTCTTTTCCAGCTTCTTGCGGAAAATGTACAAAGCCAGTTCCAAATCTGAAACGGAATCCCCAGGTTCCCCGGAAGAACGCGCCGGGGCGTCCCGGGGAACCAGGAAAAGCTGCCGTACTACCGGCTCCGCATCCTTCGCCATGACGCCGATGACCGAATTATCGGTGGGCACCTCCCGCAGGGCCAGAACCTCCAACCCCAGGGAGGAAGCCGTCCGCCCGATAGCCGACCGGACCAGGTCCTGCAGCGCCGGTTCGGGGGGAAAAAAGGCCAGCCCCGCGCCGTAACGGCCCCGTTCAGGGAGCCCCTCTATCTGTTTCGCGAAAAATTCATGGGGAATCTGCAGCAGCACCCCGCAGCCGTCGCCGGTTTTATTATCCGCGCTCTCGGCCCCCCGGTGCTCCATCCGTTCCAGAACTTCCAGCCCCCGCCGCACAATATCGCAGGACCTGCGCCCCTTAATATCGGCCACAAACCCGATACCGCAGGAATCCCGCTCATCCTCCCGCCGGTACAAGCCCGGGGGAAACCGCCCTCCCCGATTTCCGGGGCCGCACTCAGCCCCCTCCTCATGATCGCCCATGATCACGCCTCTCTTTTTTATGTAAGTTCCTGCGTTTTTGTGAATATCTTGAGCCAATCCCAAAACTCGGTTAGTTTTGGGAAAGCCTCTCTTTACTGTTTTATGTGCGAAGCGCAACAATCTGCCAGCCGGGCTTCTATCTGTTCCACGGTGTACCCCTGCCGTATCAGGTTAAGAACCGTATTTTGGCCTTCTTCCCGGCCCTGTTCGTGGCCTTCTTCCCGGCAGACTTCCCCCCACTCCTCCGTGTTCCATTCCGTTAATAACATATTAAATACCTCCGTCGAATGCTGCGCCAGAAAATCACCCAGGATGTTGTGGTCTATGCAGTATTTGACCGCCTCCTTAAAGGCCAGTTCCTTATCAGCTATCGCCTTCCGGTGTTCCCGCACCTGCTCCACAAAAGCGCTGTAGCCCTTAAGCGCCCCGCACCTTTCCAGCAGTTCCCGATTATGACCGCTGTTAATATTGTACACCTTCACCACCAGTTCAAGACACGGAGCGCTGCCCGCATCCAACAGTGAAGACGCTTCCGCAAACGCATCGGACAGCCGCAGAATTGTATAATCGGGATACGGCGCCGTGCCGTTGTACAGGACGATAAACTCAGGCCGGGGTATTGTTATCAGGGTACTACGGTATATCTTATACCTGTCGATAATCCGTTCATACACACGGCCGGCATACATGAGTATCCGCAGGGCCGCATTGGGGTTTATCGTGCTTTGATGCTCCGCAATCATGATTAACCTGTTGTCAACGGTAAATGAAAGATCGTTGATCTGTCCTTTGAAGATCACATCGGAGAGGGTGTTGATGGTAATGGGTATGTCGGGAGGCAGGGAGACTCCTTCCAGGGCGCTGTACAGGCCCCTAATGGTGTCCGGGTTACTGAACAGAAGGGAAAAAACGCTGTCCTTGTACTGACGATTTGCAGCCATATATTCACCTTGGATTATACTACACATTCTTTTGCCCCAAGGCAATGAAGAACCAGCAATTCCAAATCCGAAAAGAGACGTAAAAAATTATCAGCTTTCCTGGCGGCTGGAAAAATCCGGGGCCCCCACCCCAGATTCTTTCCACTTTTCGCTTTCGCGAAACTGGACCCCATCTGCTTGTTTCGGCGCTCTTTTCGCCTTTATCCCCATCGTGAATTACCTTATGCCAAGGGGTTAATCAAGGTAAAAAATGGTCAAACGGCTGCCGGTACGGTTTTATACTGCATAACGAGCCCGTACCTTTGACCATTTTTAGGTTGAACGGTTATTTTTTTGAATTCGGAATTGCTGGTAAAAATATCCAAACGGATTCCCCTTAACTTGTGAACCAAGCTTTGTTGTACTATGCTTTTTTTGAAAAATCGTT
>JAIRXT010000041.1 GCA_031268125.1 Treponema sp.
GAAGGCAAACTACGGCTTGCCGGCGCACGAAGAATTACAATAGCCTGGATTTTCCGGCTCCTCCTCTGCGCCCTCCCGGCAGGGCTTTGCGCCCAGGAAGCTGTGGAGGAGGAGGCCGCCGACTACCTCCCGATGGAGGCCGAGGGGCTTACCATCACCGCCAGCCGGGAAACTACCCAGCAGATGGAGGTGATTAGCCGGGAAGACATCGCCGCGGCCCACGCCCCGGATCTGGGGACCCTGCTGCAGGACACCCTCAATCTGGGCCTGGTCCGTTACGGCCCCTACGGGAACCAGGCGGACATCAGCCTGCGGGGCTTCGATTCGGAGCGGATTGCCTTTCTTATCAACGGGGTTCCCGCAAATTCCCCCGCCACCGCGGACTTTGATCTTTCCACCATCGATCTTGACACAATAGACCGGATCGAGGTGATCTACGGCGGCTCGGATTCCAAATACAACGTTACCGGCGCCCTGGGCGGGGTTATCAACATCATCACGGTACGGGAACAGGACCGGGGTATCCGGGTTTCCGCTGCGGTTTCAAACAGCGCCGGCCTGCCGGGGAAGTACTACAAACCCCGGGCGGGGGACCAGGGCCCCCAATGGCAGGACCTTGTGGACGGTCAGAATATCACCCTCTCCCTGGGAATCGGCACGGAAAAGAATTCCTGGTCCGCGGGGCTTTTTGCCAACCGGGCGGGGAACCACTTTTTGTTTAAGGATTACTACGGCAGAACCCTGCGCCGGGAAGGCAACGAAGTCTGGGATGCAGGGGCCTCCCTTTCCCTGGTCCGTTCCCTGCCGGCGGACTTAAAACTTGCCGCCGCGGGGGATCTTTACTACGGCGACAGGAACATCCCCTTTTCGGGAATCTCCACGGAGGGGGAAAAGCAAACGGATTTTTCCACCCGGCAGAACCTGATGCTGGAGGCTCCCCGGGTCTTGCGGGACGATCTTGCCCTGGAATTTTCCCTGTCCCATGCCTGGCAAATCCTGAACCACGGCTCTTCCCGCCACAATTTGCACAGTATCACGGCGATAAACCGCTGGCACTGGTACCCCTTGGCCCGGCTGAGCCTTGATCTGGCCGGGGATTACCGTTACAGCCGCCTGGATTCCACCGGCATGGGCGGCCATGACCGGCAGGACGGCGGCCTTTCCCTTGGCGCCGAATACCGGCCCCTGGAGCGGTTTTTGATCATCCCCTCCCTCAAGGCGGTTTTTAGCGGCAGCGGGGCCGTTCCCCTCACGCTGGTTCCCAAAATCGGTTTCCTGTGGACCCCCGCGGATTCTTTCAGCCTGAAGAACAACTACTTCCGCGGCTTCAAGCTCCCCGATTTTGAAGACCTCTACTGGCAGGGCGGCGGCATGTCCGGCAACCCGGACCTAAAACCGGAAGACGCTCTGGGCGCGGATCTCGGCGCCGCCTGGACCGTCAACCGGCGGCTGCATATCGACGGGACTCTTTTTGTTCAGCAAACCACCGATTCGATCCACTGGTACGGCTCCGGGGGGGTCTGGAAGCCCGCCAACGTGGGGGAGGCGGTCTTTTTCGGTCTGGATCTTAAGCCCCGCGTCGAATTTCCCCTGGGTTCCGGCGGGCAGGTCTTCGAAAAAATCGGCCTTTCTGTCTCGTACCAGTTCCTGTTAAGCTACCTTTTGAGCTACGGCTACAACTACTCCTCGAACAAGCGGATACCCTATATGCCCCTCCATACGGCCGGTTTTGCCGTCGATTTGCCATGGAAGACCCCGTCCGCAGCCCGGAAAGGGAGCCTCCGGCTCTCCGGCCACTTCCAGGGCCCCCGTTTTGCCGATACCGCCAATCTTACGCGCCTAAAGCCCTATGTCCTCCTGAACCTCAGCCTGAATCAGGAGATTGGCCGGAACCTTTCCACCTTTGTGGTCCTCCGCAACCTCCTGAACCACAGCTACGAGTCCTTTAACGATTACTACATGCCGGGCCTTACGCTGACCGTGGGGCTTAAGGCGGCCTTTACGCCGGATTCCGGGGCGGCGGACTGAATCCAGCCCGGTTCCGCGGACGGTTCAATGCCCCTAAAAAATTTTTTAAAAAATTTAAAAATAGATTGACATTCTTTTGTTAGTTTGTTATAACTATATTGTAAGTTAGAGCTAACAACATCATAAGGAGTTTTGTCATGAAAAAGATATTGATTGCGTATTGGAGCGGAACCGGTAATACGGAGCTCATGGCGAAACGGGTTGCCCAGGGTGTTACCGATGCGGGCGGGGAAGCCCTGCTGAAAAATGCGGCGGAAACCACGCCGGCCCTGGTTAAGGAAGCGGCGGCCCTGGCCTTTGGCTGCCCGGCTATGGGGGCGGAAGTCCTGGAAGAAGGGGAGATGGAACCCCTTATCGCCGCGTTAGGTTCCGCGGAAGCCGGCGCCAAGGCCCTGGGGCTTTTTGGTTCCTACGACTGGGGCGACGGCCAGTGGATGCGGGATTGGGTTGACCGGATGAAGAGCCTGGGCGCCCAGGTCGACGGCGAAGGGATCATCGCCCGCTTGGAACCCGATGATGACAGCCTGACCAGGTGCTATGAACTGGGGAAACGGCTGGCAGGGAAGGCAGAGCTTGCCTTGTAAGAACGGCGGTTCGTTCAAAACGCAGGTTTTGAATGAACCGCCCGGTGTTTTGGAATTTGCCGCTACCTCTCTCGGCGGATTCGATATTCAAGGCTGTTGAATTTACCCATTATTCGGCAGCCCCTCCATTCATTAACCGGGGGTTCCGCGGCGTCGTTGACGGCACGGCGCCCCTGGTTTTTTTTAGGAATAAAATGTTAGTTACATATAACACAAAGGGGCGGTCTCCGGCTGTCCGGCACCTTTTGGGTGCCGCCTGGTCCCCGGCCCTTGAAGCCCTGCTGGTCCGGTACGGCGCGCCGGTCCTGCTGGGGAAAAAGCCCGCTGCCCTGTTCGCCGGTCCCCCGCACTGGGACAGGGAACCCCTGCCTGCCGGCCCCATACGGTTTCTGGGCCTTGCCCGGCCCGGCAATAGCCCCCAGGTTTTTATGTACCGGCCCTCCCTGTTAAAAAAGGCCCTGGAAAGCCCCCTGGCCCGCGGTGCCTTGGAAAGCCTGGGCTACCCGGTATCAGACGGCCTGGAGGCCCTCCTCGCCTTCCTGGGCCGGCGTTTTAGGGAGAGCCCGGAAAATTCCCCCATGAAATCGGTTTTTTTCTTGGCTACCCGCCCCTGGACGTGCTGGGTTTTATACGCCACCGGGGGGCCGGATGTAAGCTCTGCGGCCTCTGGAAGGTCTACGACGATGTTGAAAAGGCCGCCGCCCTGTTCAAGGAATACGCCGGCTGCAGGCGGCGGCTTGGCGCTGTCGTGGATGGTGGATTTTCTCCGGCAATTTTACTTTTACAAAATTTCCGATGGAAAAGACGCCTATAAATTCACCGGCTTTCCTGCCGGCTGGAAAAATCCAGGGCCCCCACCCCGGATTCTTTCCACTTTTCGCTTTCACGAAACTGGACCCCTGTTACTTGTGTCGCCGCTCTTTTCGCCATTTTCCCATCGTGAATTACCTTATGCCATTGGAATTGCTGTTTTTTCCCCGGCCCCCCTTGATCAATGGTCCCCCAACGGTGTATAAAATTCAGGGTCTTTTCAAAGCCGCGGTTTTGTAAAACTTTGGTTTTGGAGCGGCATTCTCTATAATGTGTTTCAAGGATAAAGCATGTACGTATTGGTGGAATTTAAGGGCAAGCAGTACAAGGCTGAAAAGGGCGCCCTGCTCAAGGTTGATAAGGTGGACGCCGAACTGGGTTCCGGCCTGAATATCGATAAGGTTCTGCTGGTTTCCGGGGAAGAGGGTTCCGTAACGGTGGGGGCCCCCTATGTAGGGGGTGTAACGGTAAACGCCACGGTAGAATCCCACGGCAAAGCCCCCAAAATTGTCGTTTTTAAGTACAAACCTAAGAAGGATTACCGCCGTAAGCAGGGCCACCGGCAGCAGTACTCGATTATCAGAATCGGAGACATTGCCGGGGTGTGATACGGGTCTCGGTAACTCTTGACGGGGCAGGGGCCCTTAGGGCCTGCCGGGTGCGGGGTCATGCCGGTTTGGGGCCCAGGGGGGCGGATCTTGTCTGCTTCGCTGTGTCGGTCCTGGTGCGGACCGTCCTGCGGACTCTGTCCGGCAGACCGGGGATAGACGTCCGGGGCGGAGCGCCGAATCGGGGCCTTCTTTGGATGGAAGCGGATTACAAGGCGGAAGGCCGGGACTTTTTGGCTGCCGCGGGGGCTTTTCTTGTGGAAGGTCTGCGGTCGGTTTCGGAAAAATATCCGGATTGTTGTTGTATCACTATAGAGCCAATCCCGGAACATGATTAGTTGGGATTGCAGACAGGCCTGCGGGCGCAGGCTTAGCGGAGGATTACTATGGCTCGTAAACGGGGCGGCAGCGGCGCAAAAAACGGACGGGATTCCAATCCCCAGTACCTTGGTGTTAAGGCTTCGGGGGGAACCCCGGTAAGGGCCGGGACGATCATTGTCCGGCAGCGGGGAACAAGGATTCATCCCGGCAGCAATGTGGGCTGCGGCGGGGATTATACCCTTTTTGCCCTTAAGGACGGGACGGTGAGTTTTTCCCAGCGCCGGGGCCGGAAGCTGGCGTCGGTTATTGCTGCGGAATAGGGCCGGAAATTCCGTTGTTGCGGGTCTGCCGGTCCCTGGAGTTCCGGCCGGGCCGGATCGTATAAGCGTTTTTATCTGAAAAATTGGAAAAATTTGCCGATGAGGCGTTGATCGAAGTATCTTCCGGTTCCGGCGGTAACGGCTGTGCGGCCTTCCGCCGGGAAAAATATGTCCCCAGGGGCGGGCCTTCCGGTGGCGACGGGGGCAGGGGCGGCGACGTGGTCTTTACCGTCCGCCGGAACCTGCGTACCCTTTCCCATCTGCGTTATAAACAATCATTCAAGGCCGAAAACGGCAAAGACGGCGAAGGGAGCGGCCGCTTCGGCAGGAACGGGGCGGATATAATCATCCCCCTGCCCCCCGGCGCCCTGCTCAAGGACGCGGAAACCGGGAAACTGGTCCGGGATTTCGGCGAAAAGGAAGGGGATTTTATCTTCCTCAAGGGGGGTAACGGGGGCTGGGGGAACATCCACTTTAAGTCCCCGGTCAACCAGGCCCCCCGCAAGGCCCTGCCGGGGCGGCGGGGTGAACTGGTCCGGCTGCGGGTGGAACTGCGGATCATTGCCGATATTGGCCTGGTGGGGTTCCCCAACGCGGGGAAAAGTTCCCTGCTGGACCGCTTTACCAACGCCCGGCCGAAGATTGCCCCCTATCCGTTTACTACGAAGATTCCCAACCTGGGGGTCCTCCGGGTGGATGACCGGGACATTATTCTGGCGGACATCCCCGGCCTTATCGAAGGGGCTTCCGGGGGGCTGGGGCTGGGAATCCGGTTTCTTAAACATATCTCCCGGACCAGCGCCCTGCTTTTTTTAATCGATCTGTCGGAGGATAACTTTTTGGAAGCCTTCCGGCTGCTCTGCGCCGAGCTGGGGGCCTTTTCCCCCGATCTGCCCCGTAAACCCCGGCTTATCCTGGGAACCAAGCTGGATCTGGAGGGAACCGCCGGGCGGCTGGAGGAACTGGCGGCCCGTTACCCGGAAGAAAAGGTCCTGGGGCTTTCGGTCTTTTCCGGGGAAGGGCTTGGCGGCCTGGCGGGGGAACTGCTGCGGCTGGTAGATGCCGGAACGGAGGAATCTCCGTGAAGCTGGCGGTCCTGGGGGGCAGTTTTAACCCGGTGCATCTGGGGCATCTCTACCTGGCCGATGCGGCGATTTCCGGCTTCGGCTTTGACCGGGTACTCCTTGTTCCCGCGTTCCGCTCCCCCTTTAAGCAGGGGGCCGCCGCTCCCTCTCCCCAGGACCGGCTTGCCATGCTTGCCGCCTCGATTCCCGGGGACCCCCGGCTGCTCATTGACGACTGCGAGATCCGGCGGGAGGGGGTATCCTACACCGTGGATACCCTGGCCGATATTTACCGCCGCTACCTGCCGGAGGGCAGACTTGCCCTTATTCTGGGGGATGATCTGGCCCGGGATTTTCCCCGGTGGAAAAAGTCCGATCAAATTCTTTCGATGGCGGATATTATCATTGCCCGGCGGACCCTTGCGGATACCGCGGAGTATCCCTACCCCTGCCGCCAGATGCAGAACGAAGCTGTCGGGATCTCCTCCGCCCAGGTAAGGGAGCTTATCGCCCAGGGCAAGCACTGGCGCTACCTGGTTCCCGCCGGGGCCCGGACCATTATCGAAGAACGGGGCCTCTACGGGCTTCCGGATTCCGGCCCGGCGGAAGACGGGGTCCCCGCCGGTGATTTTGTTTCCGGCCCCGGTCTTATTATCCGCATGGAGGCGGAGGCCCGCCGGACCCTTACCCTGTCCCGGTTCCTCCATTCCCGGCAGGTGGCGGTAATGACTGCGGACCTGTGCCGGATCTTCGGCCTGGACAGCCGGGCCGGTTACCTGGCGGGAATAGTTCACGATATCGGCAAGCACCTGGGGGATGAGGAGCTTGTCAGGCTGGCAAAAACCGACCGGCTGCCTATTTCGGCCGTTGAAAAGCAGAAACCTTCGTTGCTCCACGGCCGGGCCGGGGCGGCGCTGTTGAAAAATCAGTACGGCATCCGGGACCGGGACATTCTGGACGCGGTAAGGTTCCATACCACCGGCTCCGGCAGCATGGGCCCCCTTGCCAAGGCCCTGTATATCGCCGATAAGATCGAATCCTCCCGGGAAGGGGTAGAGCCGGGGCTGCGGGATTTTCGCGGCTATGAGGGAACCGGGGAGCAGGGATTGGACCGGCTGTTTGGGAAAATTTTTACCGAGACCGTCGCCTGGCTGCGCTTAAAGAAATTCGACCTTTACGAAGGCACCCTTAGGCAGCTTGAGCGGATTGAACGCGGGGTTCCCCGGTGAAAAGGTCGCCGATAGACGCCAGTGGTTTTTTCCTGGCCGCTATTTTGATTCTTTTGGCCGGGGGGGTCATTTTTATCGTTTTTTCCCTGCGGACCGATCCGATTGAGGAAGCCCTTTCCGGGGACCGGGTCATCAATACGCTGTTTGTGCTGGAAAAAGACGCCAAACCCCTTAGTTCTTTTGTCCTTATGTACTACCCCGCCACCCGGCGGGCGGCGATCTTCGATATTCCCCGGGATTTGGGGCTTATCATCCGGCGGATTAACCGGGTGGACCGGATTGACGCACTCTACAACCGGCAAAGAATCGGCGATTTTGAAAACGAGGTCGAAGATCTGCTGGGAATCGAGATCAACTTTTTCATGATCCTGGGGGAAAACGGGCTGAGGAAGGCGGTAGACCTGCTTGAAGGGGTGGAGTTGTTTATTCCCTCCCCGGTGGAAATATACGGCGATTCTCCCATCCTGTTCCCCGCGGGGCTGGTACGTCTGGACGGCGATAAGGCCGCCGGCTACCTTGTCTACGAACTGCCGGATGAAGACCGGGAGGTAGTTTCGTTCCGCCGGCAGCGGTTTTTCCTGGGTTTTATCAAGCGTTTGGGGGAAATGTGGGACCATATCTCCAATCCCCAGGTGGATAACCTCTTTCAAAGCTTTTTTCTTACCAACATAAACCGGCGGACCTGGGAGCGGCTTTTGGGGGAATTTGCCTCCATCGACATGGACCGGACCAAAATCCAGTCCGTGGGGGGGACTATCCGGGAAATTTCCGGGCAAACCCTGCTCCTGCCCTCCTGGGACGGCAATCTTATCAAACAGATCGTCGGCCAAACCCTGGGGTCGATTACCCGGCAGACCGAGGGGGCCCTTTCGGACCAGGTTTTTACGGTGGAAGTGTTGAACGGAACCAATATCAACGGCCTTGCCGCCCGGACGGCTGAGCTTTTGCGGGGTTTCGGCTATGATGTTATTTCGATAGGCACTATGGACAACAACAACTATGAGGTTTCGGAAATAATAGACCGCTCGCTTGTCATGGATGCGGCGCAAGACTTTGGGGAGATTATCCGGTGCCGGAATATCCGCTCCGAAACCCCCCTGGAGGAAAACCCGGCCCTGGAATTCCGGAATTTTGAATACCGGGCGGATTTTACCCTTATCATTGGGAGAGATTTTGATGGACGTTATGTTACAGGCAGATGATGTTACCGGTCAGACCGGTTTTCTCCCGGCGGAGCCCCGGGACGCGGCCCTTGCATTGGGGGCCCTGCTCCAGGATCACCGGGCCTTGGATGTGGCGGTTCTGGATCTGCGGGAATGTAACAGTTGGACCGATTTTTTCGTCATTGCCACCGTTACAAGCCTTTCCCATCTGGAGGGTCTGGAACGCCATATTAAGGAATTTTGCCGGGAGCAGGACCTGGAGATACTCCGGCACAGCCCCCGGTCTTCCCACGCGGCGGAGGACGACTGGCGGCTTACCGACCTGGGGAACGTGGTGGTTCATCTGATGTCCGGGCGGGCCCGGAATTTTTATGAACTGGAGCGGCTCTGGAGTGCGGCTTCACGCATTTTCCCCTAACAGCCCGGTAAGGGCTGCCGGGGTTCTTCATTCCTCAAAATCGTCGTCGTAGTCCCCATCGTCGTCATAATCGTAGTCGTCATCATCTTCGTCTTCAAATCCGTCGTCATCGTCGTCAAAATCGTCGTCGTCATCAAAATCATCATCGAAGTCGTCTTCCATGTCGTCGAAGTTGTCTTCGTCGTCGTCTTCATCCTCATCCTCGTCGCCAAAGGCCAGGACGGGAAAAAGAAGGGGAGACCCTTCTTGATCCGGCAAAAAACCGTTCATTGCGGGCTGTTCCGTGCCGGCGGGCAGCCATTCTGCCGGTTCCGGCGTACCGGAACTCTCCATGAAGAAGAAATCCGTAACGGACATCAGGCTAAGAACCTCCGTTTCATTGGCAAGAATCCTTTGGGTATTCATGTGCTTCTCCGGTTTACTTTCAGAAAGGTATGGTTGTATAAACAGCCCCGTATCAGCGTACAGCCTTTCGGGAACCATAACTCCTCCCTTCCTCAGTGATGTTTCTTGAAACATAAGGGAGAGTTTAAGTATCTGTCAACTGGTTTTTGCTTTTTTAGTATTTTTATGGACCATATTCGGATTTTCCGTACTTTACACAGGATAATCGTTCACCGGTTTTTGTTCTCTCCCGCTGCGGCCGGTACTTTACAGAGGGCGCGTTTTTTATTATAAAAGTTCTGGCGATGCGCCGAATCAAGGTTCCCTCCCCCTGCAAGATCAACCTTCACCTTTCGGTGGGGGAACGCCGGGCCGACGGTTATCATGATTTGGAAAGCATTTTCCAGGCCCTGGACTTTGGGGATACCCTAAGCCTTGAATTGGCGGGGCAGGACGGGGTTTGCGAACTCTTTCCGGGTTCTCCGCTGCTCCGGGCTGTTCCTCCCGGGGAGAATATCGTCTGCCGGGCGGTGTCCCTGTTCCGGCGGCGGACCGGGTTTGACCGGGGCATACGGGCCGGCCTGGAAAAACGGGTTCCCCTGGGGGGCGGCCTGGGGGGCGGTTCCTCAAATGCGGCGGCGGCCCTGGGGGCCCTGAATATCCTGGCGGGAACGGCCCTTCCCCCGGCGGAGTTACGGGACATGGCCCTGAGTTTGGGCAGCGATGTCCCTTTTTTCCTGGCCGGCGGCACGGCCTGGGTAAGCGGCCGGGGGGAACGGATTTTCCCGCTGGAAAGCCTCCCCCCCTGGCCGGTGGTTTTGGTGAACCCCGGTTTTCCCAGCCCCACGGCGGAGGCTTTTCGCCGCCTGGACAGCCGGCGGGGCGGGGCGTCCCGCGGACCCGGGGGAAGGCCGGGCCGGGAGGCGCTTACCGGGGCCTTGAGCGCCGGACCAGGGGATTGGCCCTTTTGGAATGATTTTTTCCCGGCCCTTGCCGAAGGGCCCGGGGAAGAGGCGGCGGCATACCGGCGTATCATTTCCGCCCTGCGGGATGCGGGCGCCGTTTTTACCGGGTTGTCCGGGGCAGGTTCTACCTGTTTTGGAATTTTTACAGACGGAGGGGATGCGGAAAAAGCGGCGCATTTTTTGTTGAATCACAGGATTTTTGTTTATGTAACGTTTTTCCTTGCGCGTTCGGCATTTCGGGTATTAGAATGTTAATACTTTGTTGGCCTCATCGCTAAAAGGAGATGCGCATGGAAATAACTGATATCCGGGTTCGTAAAGTAACCGGAGAAGGTAAATTGAAGGCGTATGTAACCGTTACATTTGATGATTGCTTTGTCGTGCATAATGTGAAGATCATCGAAGGGAAAAGCGGAATATTTATTGCTATGCCCAGCCGCAAGACGCGGGCTGGTGAGTACAAGGATGTCGCTCACCCCATCAATCCGGACTTCCGGGCGGAGTTGCAGCGGAGAATTTTGGAACACTACGATTCCGGTAACGCAGAGGATGATCTTTCTGTAGAAATATGACAGACTAAGCAGCTCTTAACCGGGCTGCTTCAGAGCATCAGGTGGCGCCGGCGTTATACAGTGAATTTTATTGGGACGTAGGCAAGTGGTAAGCCACCGGGTTTTGGCTCCGGCATGCACAGGTTCGAACCCTGTCGTCCCAGAATGTATCGGATATCCGGATTGTTTGAAGATGAGATATCCGATCAGCAGAAGGAGTTGCGGCATGAGTCAAGTAGTACTGTCGGCCCGAAGCAGGACCGGCAAAGGATCGGCGGAAGCCCGGCGGATCAGGCGGAACGGCCGGATACCGGCGGTGTTGTATGGACGGAGCGGCAGTTCCCTTACCATCGATCTTGACGGGCGTGATTTTTCCGGCCAGGTCAGGAATATTTCCGAAAGTACCATCGTCAAGGTGGAAGTAGAAGGGAAAACGTACCAGGCCTTCGTAAAGGATACCCAACGCAACATTGTTGAAGGGAGCATCCTCCATGTCGATTTTTACGAGGTGGAAAGCGGCGTAGCCCTGCGGGCCCGTGTTTCGCTGCACCTTACCGGGAATCCCGTGGGCGTAAGGGAAGGCGGCGTTCTTGAATCTCCTCTCCACGAGGTCGAAGTGGAATGTCTCCCACAGGACCTGCCCGAGCGGCTTGAGGTGGACATTTCGGAACTCCGTGTGAATCAATCGCTCCATGTCCGGGACCTCAAACTGGGCGAGGGAGTCCGGCTGGTTTCCAACGAGGATCAGGTCGTTGCGCTGGTGAAGTACGCCAGGGAAGAAACTGCCGCCGCCGCCGCCGAGGAGGCCGCCGCCCCGGCAGCGGCTCCCGCCCCGGCCGCAAAGGCCCAGAGCTGAGCGGGCCGGTTTCAAAACTGAGGTTTTGGAAGGCGGTTTTGGCTATTGTTTAAAAAACAGGTGGAGGAACGGGAATTCCCGCTCCTCCTTTTTTTATGACGGTTTCCCCCGGTTTATCTTCCGCCGCTTTTGAGGCCGAAGTCTTAAAGGGTTTGGGCGAAATTCCCCGGGGAACCACCCTGCTGGCGGCGGTTTCGGGAGGGGCGGATTCCAGCGCCATGCTGGCGGCCCTTTCCCGGCTGCGGCAGGCCGGGGGCTTTGCCCTGCGGGTTGCCCACGTAGAACACGGCATCCGCCCGGCGGGGGAAAGCCGGGGGGATGCCCGCGCCGTGGAAGCCCTTTCCGCCGTGCTGGGGCTGCCCTGCCGGGTTCTGAGTATCCCCGGCGGCCGGGTGGCCCGCTACGCGTTGGACCGGGGTACGGGCGTTGAGGCTGCGGCGCGGCGCTTTCGTTACCGCCTGCTGCGGAGGGAAGCCCTGCGCTGCGGCGCCGGGGCCATCGTAACGGCCCATACCGGGGACGATGCCCTGGAACTGGGGCTGATGCGGGTTTTCCGGGGCTCCGGCCCGGCGGGGCTGCGCCGGATGCCCTTCCGCCGGGAATTTATCCCCCAGGGGCCGGTCCTTCTGCGGCCCCTGCTTGCGCTCCGCCGCGCCGATGTGGAGTCTTACCTGGGAAGCCGGGGCATCCCCTGGCGCAGCGACAGCACCAACGCCGATGAACGGTATCTGCGTAACCGGATTCGCCATAGCCTGGTCCCCCTGCTGGACAACCGCTTCCCCGGCTGGAGGAGGGGGCTGGAGGCCCTGGGGGATACCCAGGCGCTGGCGGCGGATTTTATTGAAGCCGAAGCCCGGCGCCGCCTTGCCTGGACCTCCCCGGACGGCCGCCGGCCGGGAAAAATTCCCGGAAGGGAACTGCGCTGTCCGGCGGATCTTTTTTGGGCGGAACCCCTGATACTGCGGGAAGAAGCCCTGTTTCAGGGGATTGGCAGTTTTGCCGGCCGGGGCCGGAACGCCGTTGTGAAACGGCGGAATCTGCGCCGTTTTGCCTCCGGGGAACTGCGGACCCTGGACTTGGGATTTTGCACAATCGCCGCAAAAGACGGCCCTTCGCCCGGATATATTGCCATATTCCGGCGGAAACCCGGGACGGAGGCCGGCTTTTCTCTGTTGATCAAAGAGCCGGGACTCTATAAGCTGGGATACGGTTCTTGCTATAGTACCGGAGGGATGCTGCGGGTATCCGGGCAGGGGGAGTCCTGCTTTATCCGCGGGGGCGGGAAACACGGTTTTTTTACGGCCCTGCCCTTTGTACTCCGCCCGGCCTGGGGCGGCGACGCCGTTTTGTGCGGGGGGAAGCGTTTCGGTCTTAAAGATCCCCCGCCGGATGTGCCGGAGGATTGGGCGGGTTCCGGGGACATATACGCCGCCCAGGACGCCGCGGGAGTGGCGGCATTTATTGCCTGTTGTCCGGGGGGCGCAGTGATACTACGGCGGAGGGAATCTCCTGCCGCCGGGGAATTGTTCTTTTGCGATATCGGGGGTACTGATGCTTAATAATCAAAACGATAAACTGCCGCCCCGTCCCAACATACAGGGAGGCCGGCCGAACCGGTTCGCCCTTGTTTTTTTTGTGGTGATGGCGGTTCTTTTTGTGGGCTATTTTTTCCGGGGGAGCAGGGGGACCGATGCAAGGGATATCCGGTATTCGGATTTTCTGCGTTACGTGGAACAGAATCAGGTAGAATCCGTTACGATCCACGATAACAATTCCGTTGACATATTTCTCCGGGGGAACAGCGGCGCCGCCGGTATTCCCATGAAAACCCTTATTCCCTACCAGGACCCCGGACTGATCACCACCCTGCAAGAAAAAAATGTCAACATATCCGGGGCGGTTACGGGGCTCAGCCCCCTGCGTATTTTCCTGGAATTCCTTCCCTGGCTTATCTTCCTCAGCCTTATGTGGATCATGTTCCGCAACATGCAGGGGTCGGGGAACAAGGCCCTCCAGTTCGGCAAAAGCCGGGCGAAACGGTACCAGGACGAGGGAAAGAAAGTTGTTTTTAACGATGTGGCCGGTCAGCATGACGCCAAATACGAACTGGAAGAGGTGGTTGCCTTCCTGAAGAACCCCCAAAAATTCACCAAGATGGGGGCACGGATTCCCAAGGGGGTACTCCTGGTGGGAATGCCGGGGACGGGGAAAACCCTCATGGCCAGGGCGGTGGCCGGTGAAGCGGGGGTGGCTTTTTTCCACATGTCCGGTTCCGATTTTGTCGAGATGTTTGTCGGCGTCGGCGCAAGCCGTGTCCGTGATCTGTTTGAACAGGGCCGTCGCAGTTCCCCCTGCATTATTTTTATTGACGAACTGGACGCCGTGGGCCGCACCCGGGGCGCCGGTTACGGCGGGGGCCACGACGAGCGGGAACAGACCCTGAATCAGCTCCTGGTGGAAATGGACGGCTTCGATTCCAAGGACGGCGTGATAATCCTTGCCGCCACCAACAGGCCCGACGTGCTGGACCCGGCCCTGCTGCGGCCCGGCCGTTTTGACCGGCAGGTCGTGGTCGCCATGCCGGACATCAAGGAGCGGGAGTCCATCCTCAACATTCACGCCGCAAAGATCCCCCTGGCCAAAGATATCGATCTTTCCCGTGTCGCCCGGGCAACCCCCGGTATGAGCGGCGCCGATATTGCCAACCTGGTCAACGAAGCCGCCCTTTTCGCCGCCCGCAGGGACAGGGCGGATGTGGAGATGGGGGACTTTGAGGAAGCCCGGGACAAGATCCTTATGGGAGTTGCCCGGACCACCCTGGTCATCTCCGACAAGGAACGGCGTATGACCGCTGTCCACGAGGCCGGCCACGCCCTGCTCCACTATTTTCTCAAAGATGCCGATCCCCTCCACAAAGTTACCGTGGTACCCCACGGCCGGGCCCTGGGTATGGCCATGTCCCTCCCGGAGGAGGACAGTTACAGCCGGACCAGGGGCTGGATGCGGGACCGGATCGTTATTTGTTACGGCGGCTGGATTGCAGAAATGCTGTTCTACGGCGAAACCACTACCGGTACCAAGCAGGATATTCAGCAGGCCACCGAGATGGCCCGCCACATGGCCTGCGAGTGGGGGATGGCGGAGGAACTGGGGCCGGTGGCTTACGGCCAGGAAGAGGAGCCCATATTCCTGGGCAAGGAAATAGCCCGCCATAAAGATTACAGCGAAGAAACCGCCCGGCTTATCGACAAGGCGGTCAAGGAGATTCTGGACAGCGCCCGCAGCGAAGCCCGGAAGATCCTGGAAGATCACAAAACGGAACTGGAAAAACTGGCCGAGGCCCTTCTCAACCGGGAAACCCTGGTGGATGACGAGGTCAGGGTCATCATCGGATTTCCTCCCCGGGAGGATAGTTCTTCTGTACCGTCTTCCGCTGCGTCCTCCGGCGTCTAGGAAATGAAGCCCCCGTCCTTTTTTCTGATAGTGTTGATACTGTTTCCCACAGCGGCGGCCCTGTCCCAGCAGGCTGCCGGTATTTCCGCCGCGGCCGCGGAGCAGTACCTGCTCTGGGCCGAACAGGCGATAGGGGAGGGCCGCCGGGACGAGGCCCTGGCGGTGCTGGAACGGGGGGCCGATTTTGCCGATGTGTCTTCCGATATTTCTTACCTCCTCGCCGAACTCCGCTACCGCGGGAATCTTCCCATCCTTCCGGCGCTGGACAGTCTGCGCCGGGCCTTTGATGCCGGCCGCTGGGAACACTACACCCCGTCCCAGGGCCGCCTCCTGGAAGCCGAACTGTTGATCTGCCTGCGGAACTACTCCGGGGCCCTGCGGAGCCTCAACATGGCCGAACAGGATCCCTCGTTTGGAATCGAAAACGGAATCGAAACGGATGCCACGCCGGGGTCTGCCCGGGACGGGGCCCCGCAGGCCGACGGGCAGCGGGCCGCCGTACTGCGGCTCCTCGCCCTGAAGGGCCTTGCGGATACGGAGGAATTCCTCCGTTACCTTGGGCTGGTCATGGACCGTTATCCCCGGGATCTGCGGCCGGTAGAAATACTGTTTACCTGGGCCCGGGACAGAATGCCGGAGGGGGGATCGGATCGTTCTCTCGTCGATCTGGCCCTGCGCCGCATCCCGCAGGGCGTCGAGGCTGTGGGGGCCGGCATTTCGGCCCCCGATTTGCCCGGCCCGCGTTTAAGGGGAATCGCCCTGTCCTCCCGTTTCATGTACCTTGCGGCCCCCTTTATCCGGGACACCGACGAGGCGCGGCGTCTGGTGCTGGCCTACCGGGGGGCCGGAGGGACGGAACCGGAGTCCCTCCCCATAGCGCTTGATCTGGGGCTTATTGATGACCGGCAGGCGGTGGAGGAACTTTTCCGG
>JAIRXT010000113.1 GCA_031268125.1 Treponema sp.
ACCACCTTCCGCAGTTTTCCTGTGGAATTTTCCGTGTGGAATCCCAGGGGCAGGGAGGCGATGTGGCGGGTAAATTCCAGCTTGAGGCCGTAGAGGGTGGTAAAGGCCGCCACATGGGAACACATAAGGGCGGCAAAGTTGAAAAAAATCGCCGCCGCCGCGCCGCCCGCGGCAAGCCAGCCCAGGCGGAACATGTAGGCCCCGTCAAGGCCCCCCAGATCCGCAAAGTGGGCCACCAGTTCCCGGATAAGGTAGTAAACGGCGACAAAGGGGCTAAAGGAAAGGGCCGTGCTGAGAACCGAAAAAACACAGGCCCCGGTGATCAGAAATTTTTTGCGGAACGCCAATTCCCAGAGCCGGGCCATGCCTTTTTTGCGGGGTCCTTGTTTTTTACCCATAACGTGCCTCCTTCAATATGTTAGATTTAACAAACATAAATCTACAACTCCGCAGGCATCCGGTCAAGGGCGGGTTAAATTCAATCAGCAATTCCAAATTCCAAATCCGAAAAGAGCCGTAAAAAATTTATCAGCTTTCCTGCCGGCTGGAAAAATCCGTGGCCCACCCCAGATTCTTTCCACAGGACCCCAAGAGAATTTAACCAGCGCCTTTTCGTCTTGAAATGGTTAAAATGAGAATTGTTGCTGCCGCAACAATTTCCTTGACTATTTGCTAAATCAGTAGGAGAATAACCACAAATTACACGGACAGGTTTTGGTCTGTGGATAAATTTTTAGAAGTAAGGAGAACGCGTTATGAAGAAAATTGTTGCCTGTTTATTTGTCATGCTTGCCGTAGGCGGCGCCCTGTTTGCCGCCGGTAGAAGACAGCAAACGGCGGGGGGGGGGGGGCAGCCCACTTTATCCCCGTCAGGACTCAGTGGAGACGCCCTAGCCTTTAGCAAATTTACCAGCCCCGTAGATGTCCATATCGGGATGAGTGTCAGCCCCATCGACACCACCCTCCCGCCCGGCGACAGCGCCCAGAACAATCAGTACACCAGGTATCTAAGAGATAACTACAACATCAATGTCATCGTGGACTGGACCGCGGCGGACGGAAACGATTTTAACCAAAAGGTTTCCCTCTGCATCGCCAGCAACACCCTGCCCGACGGCCTTAACGTGCGGTCCCAGGCGTACATGCTCAAGGCCGCCAAGTCGGATATGCTCTACGACATTACCGATCTGTTCCAGCGCTACGCATCTTCCCAGGTAAGGGGAATTATCGATTCCACCAACGGCCGGGCTATGGAAATGGTTTCCTACAACAACAGGATGATCGCCCTTCCCAACATTACGGTTACTACCGACGGGGTCCACGTCCTTAATGTCCAGAAGCAGTGGCTTGATCAGTACAACCTTCCCGTCCCCAAAACCCTGGACGATATAGAAAGGGCCGCCAGGATTTTCAAGGAGAGGAAGCCCGCGGGGGATCAGACCATTCCCATCGTCGGCCCGGATAAGAACACCAAGCTTTACTGCAATTTCATAGAATCTTCCAACCTGGGCAACGGCCTGGATCCGGTTTTCCAGGCCTACGACGTATATCCTGGCTATTTCCTTGACAACGGGAACGGCACCGTTTCTTACGGTTCCCTGGATCCCCGGATGAGGGAACCCCTGCAGCGCCTGGCCCGCTGGTATAAAGACGGGCTTCTGGACCCCGAATTGGGAAGCCGGGACAATTCCGGCGAGCCGGTCAACGCGAACCAGGCGGGGATACGTTTTGGTCCTTGGTGGGCGCTGGGTTACGGGAACGGCGATTCCTTTAAGAACAACCCTAATGCCAACTGGCAGGCATATCCTGTCTACTCCGCCGAAGGCACGTGGAACGTCCACATGAAGGCCCCCGGTACCGAAGCCTGCCTTATCAGCAACAAGGCTTCCGCCGATACGGCCGCGGCAATCATCATTATGTATAACGCGCTGGTCCGGGACGAAGCGGCCTTTGATACCTCCGTGGCCATCGGCTGGTATCCCCTGCGCACCGTAGCCGCCGCGGCGGATGAATGTGAGTACGAATACCGGGAGCTTACCAAGGTCCTTAAGGGCGAAACCAGGCCGGAAGATTACAACAACCCCATGTCGATCTACAAACTGATGTACCATGACGCCCAGCTTATCAAAGGCGTTATTCCCGGCTACTCCCCCAACAGGGACCTTAATGTCGGCGATTTTGATATGACTAACGCCGGGGATTTTAACCGTTCCTATGCGATTATGGTTGGTAACAGGCCCTACGGAGATACCAAGGTCGATAAAGAAGTGTACAGCGTTACCTATAGTATGACGGACCTTTTGGAACAGCGCTGGCCCAACCTGTGGAAGATGGAATCTGAAGTAATGCTGAAGATCATCACCGGTCAGGCCGACATCAGCGCCTTTGACAAATTTGTTTCCGATTGGAAAGCCCAGGGAGGCCAGGGTGTCCTGGACGATCTGGCGGCCAACTATCTAAAAAAATAAGATCCGGGGAAGGGCCGGGCCGCGTGTCCCGGCCTTCCTGAAGGAGAGACCATGAAAAGGCGCACCGCGCTTCAGTTCCACTATTCGTTTATGATCCTGCCGGGGTTTCTCTGGCTGTTTCTGTTCAGCATTGTCCCCATGTACGGGATTGTGATGGCCTTCCAGGATTTTAACCCCAGCCGGGGATTTTTCCGCTCCCGGTGGACGGGCTTTGAGAATTTTGAATACCTTTTTATGCTGGGGGATTCAAAACAGGTTATCGTCAATACCCTGATCATAGCGGTGGGGAAGATGATCCTGAACCTGCTTATCCCCCTGGCCTTTGCCCTGCTCCTCAATGAGATACGGATCAAGACGTATAAAAAATTCATTCAAACCATTGTGTATCTTCCCCATTTTATTTCCTGGGTAATCCTGGCCAGCGTAGTTCTTAATATTTTTGGGTACCGGGGGGTAATAAATACCGTTACCGGTTTCTTCGGGGTGGAACCCAAGGTCTGGATGACCGACGCGTCGATTTTCCGGCAGATGGTAATCGGGACCGAGGTATGGAAGGAATTTGGCTACAACGCGGTGATCTTCCTGGCGGCCCTGACGGGCATTAACGCCAGCCTTTACGAAGCCGCCGCGATTGACGGAGCGGGAAGGCTGCGTTCAACCTGGCATGTTACGCTGCCGGGGATCGCCAGTACCATCGTGGTCCTGGGGGTTCTGGGTCTGGGCAACGTGCTGAACGCCGGCTTCGACCAGATCTACAACCTTTACAACCCTATGGTCTACTCCACCGGTGATATTATCGACACCTGGGTGTACCGCATGGGACTCATCAACCTGCAATTCTCCCTTGCCACAGCGGCGGGGCTTTTGAAGTCGGTGATAAGTTTTATACTTATCGTCAGTTCCTGGATCATGGCTTATAAATTTGCCGATTACCGGGTTTTTTAGGGGGAAGTTGTGATTCAGACCAGAAGTTTGAGTGAACGGATATTCAATTTTGTAAACATTTTTATTATGGCGCTCCTTGCTTTCTCCTGCCTGTATCCCCTTTGGTACGCCCTCTGCCTTTCCATATCTGATAAATCCGCCGCCAACTCGGGGCTGGTTACTTTTTACCCCATCGGTTTTACCCTTATTTCCTACCGGGAAATTATGAAGGACTTCATGTTTTTTAACTCCTTCTGGATTTCCATCCAGAGGACCGTCCTGGGAACCCTGGTAACCATTGCCGTTCTTATTACTATGGCCTATCCCCTGTCCAAACACAGGCGGGAATTCCGCCCCCGGAACGCCCTTATGTGGATCGTGATCTTCTGTATGATCTTTAACGGCGGAACCATTCCCTGGTATATCACGGTAAAAAACTACGGCCTTATCGATTCAATTTGGGCCCTGGTGCTGGGGGGGAGTCTCCCGGTTTTTAACCTGATTCTGATGGTGAATTTCTTCCGGGGAATCCCCAGGGACCTGGAGGAGGCGGCCTTTGTGGACGGCGCCGGGCCCTGGCGTATCCTCTTTACCATTGTGGTTCCCTGCTCAGTCCCCGTAATAGCGACGATTGTGCTTTTTACCGGGGTGTACCACTGGAACGAATTTTTCCAGGGCCTGGTACTTACCACCACCGAAAGCCACTACCCCCTGCAAACCTATATCCAGCAGTTAGTGGTCAATATTCAGGCGTCCACCCTGTCCAAGGATATGATCGAAAACCTCTTTAAGCTTTCCAACAAATCACTGAACGCCGCCAAGGTTTTCATCGCGATGATTCCTATGCTGGTGGTGTACCCGTTCCTTCAGCGGTACTTTATCTCCGGCATCATGCTGGGGGCCGTAAAGGAATAGCGTTCCTATTCGCTGTCGAAGACCACTTTGCCGATGTCGAAGTCTCCGGGGTTCACCGCCGCCCGGTTTGCGGCCAGGGCCTTCTTTTCCCGCTCCAGTTCCGTAAAGTTGTAGACGGTTCCG
>JAIRXT010000123.1 GCA_031268125.1 Treponema sp.
GCGGACCGTTTCCGCGGAGTTTCTGGCGGCAACGGGAAGAAACTGTTCGGAAGTAACGGGGGATTCTACTCCGGCAATGTCAGAAAGGGAGCGGATGATCAGGGACGGTACGGAAAAAAGGCTGCAGGTGTGGGCAATGGCGGCCCCTTCCATTTCCACCGCCAGAACACCGGGAAAGGTCCGGCGTACCCGGTCGATCTTCTCCGGGTCGTGCATAAAAATATCCCCGCTGGCGATGATCCCCCGGACATAGTTAAAGGATTCCGGCAGGATACCCTGGGCCTTTAGTTCCCGTACCGCGTCTTCCGCCCGGTTCACCAGGGATTCATCTATGGGGAAGACCGCCGGCTGGCCGGGAACCTGTCCGGGGGCGTAGTTAAAACCCGTTACGTCCACATCGTGGTAGCAAAGGCCGGTAGAAATAACCGTATCCCCAAATTGCAGCCCCCCGCCTATGCCTCCCGCGGAGCCGGTATTGATAACCATGCGGGGCTTAAAATGGTCGATAAGCAGGGCGCAGCCCACCGCTGCGTTGACCTTGCCAATGCCGCAGCGCAGTAATACTACCGGTTTACCCTCCAGGGTCCCCCGGTAAAATTCAAAACCGCCGGCGGCGCTGGTTTCGCCGCCGCCCATCCAGTCCCTGATCATGGTTATCTCGTCTTCCATAGCGCCGATAATACCTGTCATAACACTCCTCCAAAGCTTTTATCATAATTCATGCCGGGATTCCATGCAGTTGAACGGTTGCGGCCCCCCTGTTTGGATATGTAAAGGGCCGCATCGGCCCGCTGGATAACCTGTTCGGCGTTCAACTGTTCCTGTTGATTAAAACTGAAGATGCCAAGGCTTATCGTAACCTGGGGCAGGGGCGGATCCCAGGGCACCTTCATCATTGCTACCGCGTTTCGCAGCCGTTCCGATACGCTCCAGGCCGCTTCATTGCCGGTATCGGGCAGCAGCATGGTGAATTCCTCACCGCCGAAGCGGGAAGGAATATCCTCGCTGCGGACCGTTTGTTTAAGGGTTATAGCCAGGGCTTCCAGCACTTTGTCCCCCGCCAAATGGCCAAAGGCATCGTTGAAATTTTTGAATTTATCAACATCCAGCACAATTACCGAAGATGTGATGTTGCTGCGCCGGGTTCTGGAAATTTCTTCGCTTAAACGGTGGATAAAAAAACCGTGGTTGTAAAGACCGGTCTTTACATCCCGCAGGGAATGCTGGTAGTTCAGGCAATTCATAATCGCCTGGGTTACAAAGGCCATAAGCTGTTCAATAAAGATAATTTCTTCGGTGGAAAAGTCATCCCCCAGCATCTTGTGGCCCATCAGAATAATGCCGTAAAGCCCAAACCCCCCCACAATCGGAATAATAATTTCGGGATTAAGCCTTTTCAGAATATCAAGGACATTCTGATCACCCAGCTCTGCATTCAAAAGGGGAAAATTTACCGGCTTGGGGTGGCGTTCAAAAAAAGCTTCAAACGGGACAATGCTGTGCAGTTTAATCCCCAGGTCCGCGGGCCGGTAATTCTGGTAACTTTTGATGGTTATTTCATCCCGGGTTTGTATTGGTTTCCACAAAAATGTTATGAATGACGGCAGAAAGTGATCGGATATACGAAACACCGCCGCGTCCATAATGGCATCCAGGGATGTGCGGTTGATAATGTCCAGCCCCCCGGTTACCAGATCATGGTAGTTGCGGATTTGTTTGTTCAGTTTGTCGATCCGCGTGAATATGCCGATTTCTTCCAGCAGGGCGTAATGTTCCAGAATCTTCGGGTCCGAATAGATTTCGTCCGCAGGATTGCTCTCTTTTCCGCCAGCCTGTCCGGGATTTTCCGGCATAGGCGTATTCCCCTGGTTGTGATTGTTCATCAAATTACAGAGAAATGTTCCTCAATGTTTTTGCGCCACGGGGCCCGGTTTTCCTTGTTTTCCCATTCAAAAATCTTTTTGATCTGAAAACCCCTGGTATCGTAGTCGTCCGTATTTTTACGGCCCCGGAGGGCATCCCGGATCATGCCGGGAAAATGGACAATGCCAAAGCGCCCCCCTCCAATATAAACTACGGTGTCCCCGCTTTCCAGATTTTCCCCTTCGGCGATCCGTTCCGCGATACATTCAAAGTGGCTTGGTTCGCCGCTGTCCCTGTCCGCTATAGCGGTGGACATGTCCCTGATGGGTTTGCCGCAGCAGGGACAGTCAGGGTGGGGGATGGGTTCGGCGGACAACTGCGGAGGCGTCCATTTAAGGCGGTCATAAAAGATGCCTTTTTTGTCGCGGCGGCGGTTGTCCTGGGGCAGAATTCCCCCGGACCATTTTCGGCAGGGGGTCTGGGCCCGCTCCCCGGCGTTTTGGCGGCAGTGGTTTCCCTGTTTCCCCGCCCCCTGGCCGCCGGATTTTTCAAAATTTTGCCGGGGTTTTCCGAATTCCTGGGGTGAAACGTACCGGGTATCAACGTCCCGGTCCCTGCGCTTAAAGGGTTTCCCCCGGTTATTTCCTTCTTTTTCGCTGCCGTTCATGGTAAGTTCCCCCTCGGGATATTTTAAGAATTTCGCTGCTCAGGACTTGGGCGATTCGCTGAATTGCCTCGTAAAGGTACTCTTCACTGTTTATTTTTTCGCGTACGCCTTCCAAATCAAAAGGTACCCGGTTTCCTGTTTGTTCTGGTTTTCTGTTCTCTAACCCCGGCGCCATTATCATATACACTCCATAAAAGCAGACACAAGGTGGCGGATCTGCGGCCCGGCCGGAACGGCCGTTTCCGCAGGGGATGGGGGGACTCCTTCGATAAAAACCACATCAAACCGTATTGCCATCTCATTATATTTTCGATAGACCGCAAGGAAATACTTAGCTGTTTCTATGATACGCCGCTGTTTTTCCCGGCTTATCCCGTATTCCAGATCGGCGATTCTGCGGGAATTCCAGGTTTTTACCTCGACAAATACGATGGTATCCCGGTCCCGGGCGATTAAATCCACCTCTCCCACGGGAGAATGGAAGTTGGAAGCCAGGATGTGCATTCCTGCCTGTTCCAGGGCTTGGGCGGCGTACTTTTCCCCCGCCCTGCCTTTCCCGGCGCTATGCACTTTTGTTTGCAAGTTCTTTCGGATTGAGCGCCCGTGAAATAAAATGAGTTTTATCGGTAAGCAGGTTGAGAATTTCCCCTTTTAGCTGTTTTTTGCCGAATTTATCAATCAAAATTTGCACCAGGGGCCGCAGGGGCGCGCTGTGCTGGACTTCCGTAACACGGGCAATGGCCGCATCGTTAAGAACCACAATGGACCCGACGGGGTAAATTCCCATAGTGGCAATAAATGCCTTAAGGACATCGGGATCAAAGCGGCTTTGGTTGCCGGAGATAAGGGCCTTCATGGCCTCGCTGCCCGCCATAGAATTCCGGTAGGGTTTTTTGCTGATCATAGCCTCGAACGCGTCGGCTACAGAAAGAATCCGGGCGCCTATGTCGATGTCTTCCCCGGAAATGCCGGCCGGATAGCCCTGGCCGTCCCAGCGTTCATGGTGCTGCAGCGCCACATGGCCTACTTCATCGGAGTAGTTCAGCTCCTTGAAGGCGATCCGGTAGCTATACAGCGGGTGGAGATGCATAAGTTTGGTTTCTTCCCGGGAGAGCCCGCCCTGCTTGTTCAGAAGCTCCTTGGGAAGCCGGAGCATTCCGATATCGTGGAGCATCGCCCCGATGACGATCTTCATTATCTTGTGGGAGGGCAGCTTGAGTTCCTGGGCGGTCATGGCGGCAAGAATGGCGGAATTGATCGAACTTTTAGCCAGTTCGCGGCCGTTTACCTTTCCCCCCAGAACATAACCCACAAACTGGCTCCGTTCGTTGCGTATTGCGCCAAGCAGTTGGGTAGTTAACTGGTTGAGGGTATCCAGGGCCACTTTTGTGGTCGCATGGGAAAAAACCTTGTCGAGCCGCAGTATCAGCGTAATGTATTCCCGGTAGCTTCCCGTGTTTCCCTGTATTTCCCTGGGGTCGAATTCGCCGGGTGTCTCTTCCTGCGCCGCTCCTGGCGCCGCATTGGGCCCGGAATTTGCCGCGGGGGCGTTTTGTTTGGGGTGATCCCCGCCGTGTTCCTGTTCTTCCGCCGCATCAGGGGGGGACTCAAAGTAATTCTTGTTGAATTCTAGTTTTGCCGCCTCCACAATGGCATCCTGTTCAAGGTAACTTCTGCTGTGTTCCTGTTTTGCAACCGCCGCAGCCACCATTTCCGGGGTTTTGGCCAGATTACCGCTGGTATGAACCTGCTGGACGCCCCAGGTGGTAAGCCGGGACAGGTCTTTCTTTTTGATGGCAATTCCCGGGGGAACCAGAAAATTGCCTTCGTCTATATACACCGGCTCGGTAAAAACCATACCGGGCTTTAAGATGTTGATCGGAATATCCTTCATTTTTCCCCTCAAATACCAGGTTTTCCCTGAATCCCGGCCCCCGGAGTCCCGGCCAGCTTCTCTCCGGCCGCCTGATGCCGGACGAAGGCCAGGAGTTTTGCCGCAGCTTCCCAGCACCAGACCGGGATAATATCCCCAATCCCGGCCCCCGTGTCCAGCATGGCGGCCAAGGCAGGGTCTTCAACAACATCGACGCCCGCTTTGCGGGCCAGCGTGATGATCCGCTCTGCTTCGGCTTCCCGCCCTTTTGCCAAGAGGCGCGGCCCCGGATCCTGCCTGTCATAACCGATGGCAGATGCAATCTTCCGTACCCTAATGTTACACCTCTTTGATGAGCCTCTGTCAATAATACCGGCAGATCGCTATCAAGCCAATGCCCCGGGTACACGATAAAGTTTAGATTGGGAGGCGGTTAACTTAGCGAAGGGATGATCCGGTCCCGGCTGTCTTCTGCGAATACAGCCGCGAATGCGGCCGTATTCGCGGGGAACGGTTTATCCCGGACCCGGACCGAATCCGGCGGCAGTCCCAGAAGCGCCGCCAGTTCCCGTTCCAGGGTGCCCGCGGGGCCGGGGGCCGGACGGCAGAAGACTTCCAGCAAGGGCGTTTCCCGGGGGTTCGCCGCTCCCGGCTCCCCTGTTTCCGCCCCGTCCGCCCGGAGTATAAAGCTCCATGCCGGTTCCCCTGCGCCGGTGTTCTTTCCCCGGCGGCGTATATCCAGGCCCATGCGTTCAACCCGGTAGGCCGCCGCCTGGGGCCTCAGCAGGATTCGCAGGCAGCCTTCAAAGCCGTCATCCGTGGAAAAGGGCAGCGCTATCCAGCGTTTTCCATCCTTCCCCGGCAGTCCGTTTAGCAGCCGGAGAAGCGGGCCTTGGGCCGTCAGGAGCTTTTTCCGCAGGGCCCTGGCTTCCTCCCGGCCTCTCCCCGCCCCGCGGTCTTCACCGGGGTTCTGTTTGTCCGTCCCGAATTCTGGGCCGGGTTCCGTTTCATGGTTCCCGCCGGACTCATGCCCGGATTCCGGGCTTGAGTCCGGGCAGGAATCCGGTTCGGCCCTCTCCGGGGAATCCCGGCCCCGGAGCGCCCGTGCAAATTCCGCCAGAGCTTCCGGCGATAGTTCCACACCCTTGGCGGAGGCGGCCAGGGCGGCCAGAGACAGTGCCTCCCGCCGTTCTTCCGCCCCCCCTGCGGCCACCGATTCCGGCGTCCCGGCATGGTCCAGTGCCTCCGCCTTGAGGACCTTTTGACGGATCGCAGCTAAAAAATTCCCGTCCAGGGGGAGGGAAAAGAATTTGGCAAATGAAAGGATAGAAGCGGACCACGGGCCCGCGGGGAGTTTAAGGGCGGCGGCAAGCGAAGCAACGGGTATGGACGAAAGGACCGGAGCCCCCCGGGGGACTCCTCCTGCGGCCCGCCCTGCGGCTTCCGCCGCCGGGCTATGCGCCTTTTCCCCGTTTTTTACCGGGGACGGCCCGCTGTCCTCCAGCCGCCCGCCGCCCGGACCGGAAAGCGAATCTGCCGCCCGGCCGGGAATTCCCATGCTCAAACGAGGGGACGGGGCTTTTAGCCTTTAGCCGTTTCGGAAGTTTTAGTTTTGGCGTCTTTCTTGACGATAAGTTCCCGGATTTTGGCGCTCTTGCCGATTTTTTTCCGGATGTAGTACAGCTTGGCCCGCCTTACCCTGCCGGGCCGGACCAGTTCTACCCTGGCAACCCGCGGGGAGTGAATCGGGAACACCCGTTCCACCCCGACACCGTAGGAATTTTTTCGCACGGTAAAGGACTTCCCCACCCCGGAATTTTTCATGGCAATCACCAGCCCTTCATAGATCTGGATCCGTTCATTCTTGCCTTCAATAATCCGGAAATGGACCTTGACGGTATCCCCAACCTTGAAATTATCCAGCTCCTGCTTCATCTGGGAGGCCTCAATGGCCCGAATCTCATTCATCTTTCTGTATCTCCTGTATAATTCCACGGGTTTCCCCGTCAAAAAGCCCCAGTTCCAAACCCCGGCGTATCAAATCCGGCCGCAGGGTCCAGGTTTTTTCCACCCGCCTGCGGAGTCTCCAGCGCCGGATATTTTCATGGTGCCCGGAAAGCAACACCTCAGGGACAGATAGTGTAGCATAAACTTCGGGCCGTGTATACTGGGGATACTCCAAAAGCCCCCCAGAAAAACTTTCTTCGTCCAGGGATTCGGCGGTGATTACCCGGTCCATCAACCGGTAGCTGGCGTCGATAAGAACCAGGGCCGCCGTTTCCCCGGAGGACAGCACATAATCCCCCACGGATACTTCTTCGTCAATGTAGCGGTCGATGATCCGCTGATCGATGCCCTCGTAGCGCCCGCAGAGCAGAACCAGTTCCTCACAGCGGGCCAGTTCTTCCGCCATTTTTTGATCGAATGTCCGCCCTGAGGGGGAAAGGTAGATTGTCCTGGGGGACGCCGCCGTCCGGTGTGCCGCCGTTGAATCTGCCGCGGCGCTTTCCCGGCCCTTCACCCCCGCCGCCTCCAGCGCCCGGCCCAGGGGTTCGGGGAGCATCAGCATGCCCGGACCGCCGCCGTAGGGCGCGTCATCACAGGTGTGGTGCCGGTCCTGGGCATAGTCCCGGATATTGATGGTCCGGTAGCTTACGATTCCCCGTTCTACCGCCTTGGCCATGATGGAGGCGTTGAAGTAGGCGTCGATAATTTCTGGAAACAGGGTTAGTACGGTGTAGGTCATTCAAGAATCCAGCGGTGCAGCAGTTCCGCCCGCCGCCCTTCGACATTGACATCCCCAAAAAATTCATCCCGGAACGGAACCAGCCGGGTATCGCCGGTTTTTAGGCGCAATTCCACCAGGCTGCCGCCGCCCCCTTCAAGAATGGCGCTGATTGTCCCCAGAATTTCGGCCCCGGCGTACACTTCTATACCCTTTAGGTCTTCAATGTAGTATTCACCGGGCCGCAGGGGGGCGGCATCTTCCCGGTTCAGCAGAATTTCCGCCCCTTTAAGGGCTTTTGCGGCCTCCGGGCTGTCTATACCCCGGAATTTCACCAGCGGGCAGGGGAAAGCCGCCTCCGCCGCCTCCACTTCCCAAAGCTGTTCCCGGTCCCCCAGGCGCAGAGTAAGCCGCCGAAGCTTGAAAAGATGGCCGGTTTCCCCGGAGAGGGAGTGGAGCTTTACAAAGCCCTGTAAGCCGTGGGGAGCCCCCACCAGGGCCGTAACAAACCGTTCAACCACGGCTAAAGGTCCGCCGGGGACCCTTAATCCAGAATCTCCAGCACCGTGTGTTTCCCGCTTTTGGCGGTGGCGGCCTGGAGTACCGTCCGGATAGCCTTGGCAATACGGCCATGCTTGCCGATTACCTTGCCAATATCCTCCGGCGATACCCGCAGTTCCAAAATGGTGGATTTTTCCCCTTCCACCACGTTCAACTGTACCTGAGACGGGTCATCCACCAGGGATTTTACGATATATTCAACCAGATCTTTTTCCATTACGTTACCTTTTAGCTGTAATACCCCGAGCAAACCGCCAAAACATTCACCGGGATTTTTAGACATGCAAAAACCCGCCGGTGTAACAGACTGCTAAAGGGAGATACTCTTTTTGTTGAGGATCCTGCGGACCGTATCGCTTACGGAAGCGCCGTTTTTCAGCCAGATCTTTATCTTGTCTTCTTCAATACGGATCTGCCGGTCTTCCGCCTCGATGGGGTGGTAGTATCCCAGTTCCTCAATCGTTTTCCCATCCCGCGGCGCGCGCTGATCCATCACCACAATGCGGTAATACGGGCGCTTTTTGGTCCCGAATTTTTTAAGCCTAATCCTGGCACTCATGACAACCTTCCTCCATTTCCGGCCTTCACAGGACACCGGTATCCGGTATTGGTATATCCCGCCCCAAAACCCGGACATTCCCGGACGGTACTACAGACACTTCCGCCAGCTTCCTTAAAAAAACTGCAAAAGGCTAAAGCCTCTTGCGAGACTTGTTCAACAAGTCCAATGACCTTTATATTTAATGGAATAACGGCGGATGATCAAGGGGGGCTGATTGGACGCCGGCAATTCCGAATTCAAAATTCCAAATCCGAAAAGAGCCGTAAAAAATTCATTGGGGGTCCTGCCGGCTGGAAAAATCCGGGGCCCCCGCCCCAGATTCTTTCCACTTTTCGCTTTCGCGAAACTGGACCCCTCACCGCTTGTTTCGGTGCTCTTTTCGCCATTATCCCCATCGTGAATTACCTTAAACCATGGGGTTTTCAAGGTAAAAAAATGGTCAAATGGCTGCCGGTACGGTTTTATACTGCTGCCGGTACCATTGACCATTTTTTAGGTTGAACGGTCGTTTTTTGTGAATTCGGAATTGCTGGGGGGTCCCTTCCCAGCTTTGAATTCAGGCGGGAAAGCGGGCTTTAGACCGCTTTCCCACAAGACTGTTTTCGGTCTTATGTTGAAAGTTTTCCCCGCTGCCGGCCTCTTTAATTTGAATCAAAGAGGCCGGGACCTTCCTGGCGGGCGGGGGTTTTTTCTTTCCGGGACTTTTTGAAAGGCAGGGTTTCGGCGATGCCGGGAATACCGGCCAGGAGTTCCTGCCATAGTTTGACGCGGTTTATAGTCTCCAGGGGAGTGATGGTATTCAAATCCAGCAGCCGTACTTCCTGGGCCAGAACCAGAAGCGGGGAGGGGGCGGAGGACCAGGGGTCCTCCGGGGCAGGGAGGCAGGCCGTTTTATCACCGGCGGATACCTC
>JAIRXT010000144.1 GCA_031268125.1 Treponema sp.
GAAGATTTAACGCTGCCTCCCAGGGCTTTAACCTTTTCCTCCGCCCGGCTGCGCTTCATAAGGCTCAATTCCCCGGTAAAGCAGAAACCAAGGCCCCGGAAGGGCTGGGTTTCCGCGGCGGCAGGCGGGGCGATGCTGATAACCCCGGCGGCCAGCACGGCGTCAATCTCAGCGGCGCATTCGGTAAGGCCCTCGCTGATGGTCCGGGCGGTAATATCCCCCAGGCCGTAGACCGCAGCAAGATCGGCAGCGGCGGCGGAGCGGAGTTTTTCCAGGGTGTCAAAGCCCGCCAGGACCACCCGGTCCATGATCAGTTCCGCAACGCCCTCAAAGTCAAAACCGGCGATAAAGGCGGCCAGGGAAAGCTCCCGGGGGCTCCTGATATGGCGCAGCACCTTGGCGGCGGAAAGCTCCCCCATGCGCTCGTATTCCGCCAGTTCCTCCGCGCCCAGGGTGTAAAGATCGGCGATATGCCGGACCCGGCCGGAATTAAAAAGCTGGCGGAGCAGTTTTTCCCCCAGCTCCCGGATATCAAGGACGGAAATCCATTTTTCCAGCCGGTGGTGGAGCCGCTTGGGGCAGTCCGTGTTGGGGCAGAACAAACGGGTTCCCCCGTCCTCCAGGGCGGAACCGCAGCTTCCGCATGTTACGGGGAATTCAATGTCCCGCTCCTCAAGTTTTTCCCCCGCCGCTTCCAGTTTTGCCCGCAGGGCGGCGGCCTGTTCCGCCGGGGCCAGGCTTTCTATCTTGGGGATAATCTCCCCCCGTTTCACCACGGTAACCACGGAGCCGATGTTAAGTTCCAGAGCCCGAATCATACCGGGGTTGTTCAGGTTGGCCCGCTGTACCGTGGTTCCCGCCAGGCGCACGCCGTCCACAATACCGATGGGGGTGTAGGTGGCCCCGGACTCACTCCATTCCACGGCACGCAGAATCGTTACAGCGCTTTCCAGTTCAAACTTAAAGGCAATTTGTTTTTCCGGCCGGGTCCGGCGGAGATCGGCCATGTCGGTGGATTTGTCTTTAACCACCAGGCCGTCAATGTCGTAGGGGAGCTTTGCGCGTTTATTCGAGACCTTTTCCCGGTAGGCGATTACCTCCTCCGCCGTGCCGAATTCCCGGCATTCGGTAACGGTAAAGCCGCGGTCCCTGAGCCAGGCGATCTTTTCCGCCTCGCCGGAAAAATGCGAATCGTCATCCGGGGCGGCGGCATCGTAGGTAATAAGGCTTAGATCTTCGCAGCCCGCCCCGTCTTTGCGGCGCATAATTCCGTTGGCGGCGTTCCGGCAGTTGGCCTTGTCCCGGTATTTCTTCCGCCACACTTCCCGCATCATCACCACTTCCCCCCGGATTCCCCCGGTAAAGGGAATATCCAGTTCGGCAATCACCCCCGCCATGCGGCAGGCATTGGGGGTAATCTCGTCCCCGCTGATCCCGTCCCCCCGGGTAAGGGCCCGCTCAAGGACCCCTTTGTTATACTGCAGTTCCAGGCTTGCCCCGTCGAGTTTGTACTGTACTATGTAGGAAGGAAAATTCATCTTTGCCGCCCAGTCCCGGAATTCGGCAGGGTTGGCGGCCTTGTCCTGGCTTCCCATTGGGATAAGGTGTTTTGCCTTGGGAAAGCCGTCGACCGTATCGGCGCCGGCTTTTTTTAACAGCGGATTATCCGGGTCCAGGGTTTTAAGTTCGTCCCACAGGCGGTCGAATTCCGCGTCGCTTATTTCCGCTTCGCCGTTGTAATAGGATTGCTGATATGTTTCAATACGGTGTTCCAGCGTCTTGATTCTTTTTTTGTCTTTCATCGCTTAACAAAAACTCCTCGCCTTTAGGAAATAGATTTCCCGGATCGGGTGATTCTTCGCAAGACCCTTGACCTCGAATTTCGTCCGGGGCCGCCAGGGCAGGCTTGGGGCAAAACCGCCGGAACCGGAAGAATCCGCATGGGGATTCCTTAGTTCCGGCACGGCAGAAAACTCCGCCAGGGCCCAGCGGGCATAATCTTCCGAATCGGTTACCATGTACAGATAAGCGCCGCTTTCCAGCTTTTCGGCCAATAAACCCGTAAAGGGCCGGGTAATAAGGCGGCGTTTGTGATGCTTTTTTTTAGGCCAGGGATCGGGGAAAAAAATGTGGAAGGCCGCGATAGAATTACTGCGGATCATACGTTCCAGCACCTCCACCGCGTCGTGCTCAACAATTCTAATGTTACTCAGACGCCGCTTGTCGATCTCCCAGAGGAGCCTTCCAATTCCCGGCTTATGCACCTCTATGCCCAGATAATTCCGGCCGGGGTTTTCCTGGGCAATCTGGGCGGTGGCAATTCCCATGCCGAACCCGATTTCGATGGTAACAGGATTACTGTTGCCGAATACGGCGCCGTAATCCAGGGGAACGCCGGAAAAGGGGATGCCATAACGGCCAAAAGACGCGTCGTAGGCCCGCTTTTGGGCCGTGCTTGTCCTGCCGGAACGGAGGACATAACTCTTGATCCCCCGCCGGAAGCCCTCCGCCGCTTCCCCCGTATCCGCGGGGAGGCGTTCAAATTCCTCCGCCACCGCATTACCGCACAGAGACCGGCTCGGTAAGGGCGCCGGTGGAATATTCACGGTCCTCCGCCCACAGGGCAATAGCCCTGGTCTGGGAAGACAAGTTGAGGGAGGCAACGGAACCGGAAAATTCCCCAAGCGGAAGGGTCTGCACGGGCCGCCCCTGGCTGTCGTAGGCAATAAGCTTGTTTTCCGGGTAACGGGATTCCACCCGGTACTGGGCCTCCCGTATTTCCAGCGAGGGAAAGGGGAAACGGCTGCCCTCCGGGGCGTCAAAGGTAAAAGTCCGCTCCGATTTTTCCCCCCCCTTGTTTACCAGCACCGCCCGGAACTGCCCCCGGGGCAGGACCTCCCCCGCCGCCATAGCAATACTCCGGCTGCCGATCCACGTGCGGTTTTCCTCGTCGTGGAGAATCCAGTCCTCCCCGGTCAAGGTCCAGCACAGCCCCTCACGGTCATGATACAGCCGCAGTTCCTCCAAATTTTCCACCCCGTCATCGTCCCGGGGAATCACGAAAAAGCTGAACCGTTCCTCCGGCCCCCGTTCCCCCTGGTAGTACACCAGTTCAAGAAAACCAAATTCGATGGACGGTTCGGAATGGGAACAGGCAAGAAACAACGGCAAAAAGAAGGGGGCGGCAAAAAGAAAGGCCGCCCCCCGGCCAAAAACGGCGATTCTCTTAAAAAAAACGCCACACCCCGTATGGCTTCGCCCTTTCACA
>JAIRXT010000220.1 GCA_031268125.1 Treponema sp.
TATAAAATCACCGGGGGTCCTGTCGGCTGGAAAAATCCGGGGCCCCCACCCCAGATTCTTTCCACCGCCACCCCCTGTTACATTCTTCGGGCGTCTTTTCTCCCCCTAAAAAAACTAACTTTGCTTAACAAGGGGGTTAATCAAGGTAAAAAATGTCTAAATTGCAGGGTATTTTCGTTCAATACCGTATTCACAGAAGCAATTTATCCATTTTTGGGTTGGACAAGGGGGCTTTTTTCGCTAAAAATAAAATTGCTGTTTTGGAATTGGCTCTACTTTTTCTCTTTTTCTTTTTATAGTATAGTTGGCTGAATGACGGGTACTCAAGAAGATGCGTTCTACGAATTTCTCGATAGCATAGCCGAACCTTTTACCCTGGACGATGTTGTTTCTTTTATTAGGATGATGGATTCCAAGCAGACCGGCCGTCTGCGTATGGAGCTTGTGTCCCTGCTTGGTTCCCGTAAGATTGCTTTTCAGTTGGGCGGCCGCCGCTGGATTTCCCGCCGGGGCTGTTTTGAACCGGCTCTGTTTGTCATAACTCCCAGCAAGATGGAGCTTCTTAACGGTATTCTTATTCCCGGCCACCGTTGTATTCCCTTTGCCAATCCGTCCCTGCTGCCCCAGGAGTACCATTTTTTTTGGAAGGGCCAGCCTGTCCCGGTTACGACGACGGAGGGGCCGCCGGAGGAATTTTACCCGTACTATTCCCTTTTTGGCGAGGAGTACGCTCCCCAATACGTGGCCCGTGATAACCCGGAGAACGAAACTGCCTTTAACAGCGATCTTTACGAAGATCCCCCGGAGGTTACGATTACAACTCTGGACATGCGGAACCTGTACCGGGAGGTTTCTTTTGTCCCCGGCGATCATCTGGTGGTTCGTACCAGGAACTGGAAAGAGGGAAATTTTGACCTGGAAAAGGTGGGGAAGGATGTCTGGTCCCAGGCGGATACGTATTCCTGGATTGAGGCGGCGGAAAGCGGGTTTGAGGATGCCTTTGAGTTTTTAGGGCCCGGTTCTTCCACGGAAGAACAACTGGCCTATGCGTACTGGTACGGTGGCAAGAGGATGCGGGAAATTCCCGCCTGCTCCATGGAAAATTTTATCTTTGAAAAAACGGATCGTATAGAGACGGTTCCCTACGGCATTGAAAGCCGTTTTTGGTACGCAGGCAAGGAAATTCCCGATATAAACCACATTATCGGTAATCAACTGCCCCCGGATCAGACCCCGGTGGAAGAGCTTCTGTTTCGCTATCAGATTCCTGTGTCTGAATACGTTGTCCAGTCGTACATACGGGACGCCCTGTTCCGCCGGGAGGAAGATTGTTCGGCGATTTTGGAACGGGTGGTTCCTCCGGTTATCCGGCTTGACGAGCGGGATTTTAAGTATCTTGGCGCATATCTTGCGGAAACTTACAAGGAATTCCGGCTTTTTTATACTTTTTTTGCGGACCAGGCTATGGGTCCTGTCCGGCAGCGGGTGGGGGAACTTCATACGGCGGTAATTGACCTGTACATCCGGCTGAAAAAAAGCCGTATCGATTCTTCGGCTCTGCCGGAACATACGTTTATTGTGCTTTCCCAGATACAAAACCACGCCGCCGCCGTGCTGGAAGACCTGGATACCGATGAAAATCCGCCCCAGGAAGACCTGGATGCCCTGGATTCTTCCCTGGACAGCATGATCGACACTTATGATGATATTAAGGAGCTTATCGAAGAAGCGACAAATTCCTTTCGCCGGAGTAATTTTTCGCTGGTTACTCCCGGCAAAGACGGCAAAACGGAGCCCTGGCGGATGATTCAGATCAGCGTTGGGGGTACCGGCGTATGGCGCCGTATAGCTGTTCCGGAAGATTTCCGGCTGGGGGACCTTCATACGGTGATTCAGAGTGTTTTTGACTGGAAAGGCCGCCTGCATTACCGGTTTAATATTGATAAGGCGGTGCGGGCCGTAACCGGCTTTGGTGTTTTGGAAAGCAGGCATAGGATTGCCGATCTTTGCAGGGATGGTATTACCGAGCTGTCCTATGAGTACGGGAGCTGCTGGACGGTTAAGGTGATTATTATGCCCCGTTACGAGGGCGGGGAGAAGGATACGCTGCGTTGTGTGGCCGGGACCGGGGCGGCTCCCCCGGAACTGGTAGAGGGGCCTTTGCGCTTCCGCAAGGATATTTCCGCCCTGGAGCGGGGGACGGACAAGGAAAGGCAGGCCGCCCGGGAAGATTTGGGGCCGGACTTTAAGCCGGATTTTTTTGATGTTGACGGCTGTAACCGGGTATTGGCATCGGTTTTTTCATTACGCGGAAATGCCCGGAACGGGGAGGCTGATGGTTAATCAAGGCGATGATGTTCCCCTTTCCCTGCTGGTTGAGCGGGGAGGGGTGTTTTACGGGCTTTTGGGGGCTTCTGTGGAAGCCCTGGTAACGGAGCTTACGGGGCTGATTCCCTGTCTTGACGGCGGGGACCCGGCGAATAAAGCCCTTCTCCAGGCGGTGCTGGAGCGGGAGGCCCTTATGTCCACCGGTATTGGCCGCGGCGTGGCCCTGCCCCATCCCCGGAATCCGTTGATAGCGGATACGGAAAAGCAGCTGGTAAGCATTGGGTTTCCCGCTGTTCCGGTGGACTGGAAGGCGCTGGACGGTAAGCCTGTTCATACGGCGCTGCTTATTGTGTCTGCCTCTGCGAAGCTTCACCTTCATACTTTTTCGAAGATCAACTTTCTCTGCCAGGACAATGATTTTCTTTCCCTGCTCCGTAACCGGGCCCCGCAGGACCGTATTATCGGCGCTATCCGGGAAGCGGAGCGGGGCTGGGGCGGAATGCCGGGTATCCGTGAGGGTTCCCCGGTTTTGCCGATAATAAAAACATGAATCCCCGTTCTGTATGGGCCCTGGTATGGGCTGTTCTTTTGCCCTGGGGTGCGGGGGCGGAGGTTTTTTATCCCGGCAGCGACATCGAGGTGCTGCGGGGGGAGCTGCAGATTGATATAGAGCCTATCTACGGCGGTTTTGTTGACCCGGAGTACCCCCTTGAAACGGAGACATTGTACAGGCGGGCGCTGGAAGAGGCGGCGCTGTTTTACTCCGCCATGATCTATGGCTGGTCATTCCAGTACGACCTTGGGGAAAGGGCCCGGGGTATTGAAGAAAATTTTGAGCTGAATCCCCTGGGCCGCATTTCCTGGGGAGACCAGGGGCTCCGTGCGACCGACTCCGAAATGCGGGACCAAAAGTTCTGCCTTTGGACCGATTACCGCCTTGATGAGAACCAGCAGCGCCGTGTTGCCATGTGGCGGGCCGGCAGAATGCGCAGTGTCCAGGCCCAGGGCAGGGGGCCCCTGGGGGTTTTGGAGCCCGGTGAGGACGGCGGCAATGGTGAGGGCAGCGG
>JAIRXT010000037.1 GCA_031268125.1 Treponema sp.
GGGGTCCTGTCAGGGGGAAAAAACCGCCCCATACCCGTTTTTAGGCCAGCGTAACCAGGGCTTCTTCCAGGCGGCGGTCCTTGATACGGATTACCCGGATTTTAAGGCCGCAGTCTTCAATCTCGATCTGCTCGCCGTCCGGGGGAACCTGCCCCAGGACGCTGAACACAAAGCCCCCAAAGGTGTCGTACTGGTCCACGGGGAGGCTGCGGCCGGTTTCCCGGACAACCCGGTCCAGGGAGGCCGCTCCGTTGATCCGCCAGGTTCCGGGGCTCAGGGTCTCAATGGCGGGGCGCTCCGCCGCGGAAACATTGTAGTCAAGGTCCCCCACCAGCAGTTCCAAAAGGTCGTTCATCGTAACGATGCCGAGCATGCTTCCGTATTCATCAATAACCAGGGCAAAGTGGTTATGCTTTTTCTTCATGTTTCTGAACAGGTGATCCGCCTTGACGGTGGCGGGCACCAGTTGGGACGGCCTGACTGCCCGGGCCAGTATGTTCCGCCGGTCCCGCCGCTCAAGCCGGAGGTAGTCCCCGGCGCTGAGTACTCCGGTGATACGGTCCGGGTCCCCTTCGCAGAGGGGATAAAAGCTGTGCCGGTTTCGTTTTATGGTTTTTTCCCATTCCGCGTCGCTGTCCTGTAAGTTCAGGAAGGTAACATAGCGGCGGTGGGTCATTATCTCCGCGGCGGCAACATTGTCAAATTCAAAAACATTGTGGATAAGTTCTTTTTCGCTGGCGTTAATGGTTCCGCGGGCGCTGCCCGCGTCGATCATCAGCCGGATTTCTTCTTCCGTAACGCCGGATTCCTCCGTCTCCGGATCTATCCGCAAAAGCCGGAGAATCCCGTTGGTGGAGCGGGTCAACAGCCAAACCACCGGGGCAAAGGCCCTGGAGATGGCAAGGATGAGTCCCGACATGGCCAGGGCCAGGACATCGGCCTTTTTCATGGCGATTCGCTTGGGAACCAGTTCCCCCAGCACCAGGGTGAAAAATGAAAGGATGATGGTGATGATAACCACCGAGATTGCGTCGATGGTGGCGATGGAGATGGGGATCTTCCGGTCAACCGCCCAGGCGGTGATCTTTTCCGAAAAGTTATCTGCGGCAAAGGCGCTGCCCAGAAAACCCGCCAGGGTGATACCCACCTGGATGGTGGCCAGAAATTTCGCCGGTTGTTTGGTCAGGGAAAGGAGCCGCCTGGCCCGCTTGTCCCCGGCGGCGGACATTTTTTCCAGCTTTGTATCGCTGATGGAGATAAGGGCAATCTCCGCGCAGGCAAAAACCGCATTCACCATGATAAGGCCGAATTGTAGGAGAAGCTGCCAGAGGATAGGGTCTTTATCATTCATATCTAAACCAATCCCAACTTAGTGCTTAAAATGCCGGGTCCCCGTAAAGATCATGGCGATGCCGTGTTTGTCGCAAGCATCGATGGAAAGCCTGTCGTTCACCGAACCCCCCGGCTGGATAATGGCCCTGATTCCCGCCGCGGCCGCGGCTTCCACCACGTCGGGGAAGGGGAAGAAGGCGTCGCTGGCAAGCACCCGTGCCGGTTTGCTACCGGCCTCCATCGTTACCTTGGCCGCCCGCTCCAGGGCCTGGCAGGTAGGCCAGATCCGGTTGACCTGCCCCCCGCCGATGCCCGCAGCGGCCTCGTCCTTAACGACAAGAATGGCGTTGGATTTTACAAAAGTTATCGCCCTCATGCCGAAGATCAGGTCCCGGATGTCGCGGGCTTCGGGCCGGGCCTTGGTAACTACATCCCATTTCTCAAAGAGCTTCCGGTCCGCCTGCTGAACCAGGAGGCCCCCGTCCACGGCGATGTACTCGTGGGTCTCCCGGGGGGCCCTGCGGGCCCGGAGGATCCGCAAATTCTTTTTCTTTTTAAGGATCCCCAGGGCCTCATCCTCAAAATCCGGGGCAATGACGATTTCAAGAAACAGTTCCCCCAGTTTTTTTGCGGTCGCCGCGTCCAGCCTAACGTTGGCCGCCACAATGCCGCCGAAGATCGAAACCGGGTCGCATGCGCAGGTCTTTTCATAAGCCCCTAGCAGGGTATCCCCCAGGGCAATTCCGCAGGGGGTGTTGTGCTTTACCGCCGCGCAGCAGACCCTGCCCGCCGCGGGGTCCGCCGTGCCGCCCGCCGCCGGAATACCCAGGGCCCGGATATCCTCCGCCCCAAGCGGCGGGCAGTTGTCCGCCGGAAGGCCGAAGGCGCAGACCGCCTTCCATGCCAGGTCCATGTCCCGGATATTGTTATACCCCAGTTCCTTGCCGTGGAGCTGCTCCATGCTCCCCAGGGCGCCGGGCCTGCCGGTGTTCAGGTACAGGGCCGCGCTTTGGTGGCCGTTCTCCCCGTAACGCAGGGTCTGGGCCTTGCCCTGGGACAGGGGCCAGTAGGGGGGGTATTCCTCCTCTCCGTCCAGCAGCCAGCGGGCAACGGCCCCGTCATAGGCGGAAGTCAGATCAAAAACCTTCGCCGCCAGACGCTTCCGCAGCCCCTCCGGGACCTCCCCCGCGTTAAGCCCCGCAACAACCTCCCCATAATCCGCACTGTCCGTCAAAACCAGCACGTCCCGGTAGTTCTTTGCCGCGGAGCGCAGCATCGCCGGCCCCCCAATGTCGATAAACTCGATAATCTCACCGGAAGGCTCTGCCCCGGGGCTACCGGCGGCGGAGCGGACCTTCTCAAAAAAGGGGTAGAGGTTCACGCAGACCAGGTCGATGGGGCCGATTCCCTGGCGTTCCAGGGTTTCCATGTGGGCCCCCACATCCCGCCGGGCCAGAAGCCCCGCGTGAATCGCCGGATGCAGGGTCTTTACCCGGCCGTCCAGACATTCGGGGAAGCCCGTTACCGCAGACACATCGGTTACGGGGACCTGGTTTTCCTCAAGATGCCGGGCGGTTCCCCCGGTAGAAAGAATTTCCCACCCCGCGCCGGCCAGGAAGCCCGCCAGCTCCAGTATCCCGTCTTTGTTGAACACGCTGATAAGCGCCCGTCTCCGCATCATCCGCCCCCTTGTTCCGCAGTTTCCCCATTTTCCGGTATCAGAGTATTGAGGGGGGAGCCCCCCCTGGTTCCGGCCCCCTCGGGGCAAGCCCCTGCGGCGGCCTCCGCCACCCCCCCGGTGCCGAACCCTGCAATTCACTGTAGATCAAGTGTAGCGCATCTTAGGCATCTCTTCCCTACACCCCGTGCACGTGGGCCGTTTTCGCCGCTTGCACGCAGCAAACCGCTACTCTGTAAACACTAAATTGCAGCAATGTAGCCTTAGGGGCTACATTTTATGAGCATCGCCCTGGTCTCTACCAAATTTTTTAAAGCGGTTTGCGATAAGCTGTTCAACTTCCGCCAGTATATCTTTTCTAAGATTTTTGAGCGCCTCATCAACCGGCACCGGCTTTATGGAAAACAATTCAAGCGTATCGGTCTGCAAAGCCTCCGCAAGCCTTTCAATCATGTCAATGGAAGGGAATTTCTTCCCCGTTTCAATCATGCCAATGTAATTCGTGGCCGTATCTGCCTTTTCCGCAAGCCCGCCCTGCGATAGTCCAAGTTTTTTTCTGTACTGCCGGACATTGGAGGCTAAAACTTGTCGTAAATCGGTCATCAATCTCAATCCTATGGATAGTAATACCCATATTATGAACCATTGGTATTGACAACAATCTAAAACAGTGGTATTTGTATTATACAATCTGTAAAATTGTATTTATATAAATACAATCTATAGGATTGGTTTTTCCAGTAAGGGTAGGGGCTTAATGCTGTTTCGGCGCATAAGCTCAGTTGGTATCAATGTCTCATGGAAGGTACACAAACGGTGTTCGTTGTGTATGGGGAAGGTGGCGGGAGACCGGGAAAGGCCGGGGCTTAGGCTGTTAGGAAGGGCTTGCCCGTTTTTTCTCCTGCTGGGCAGCCGCCTTTATCATACTTTTAATCGGTTTAAGGATCGCCTCAGGAAGCGCCAGAAGATCGTCAAGCACGTCCCGAAATTTAAGAAATTTCGCCATATCATCCTGCCGGCCCCGCATGTTCCCGTTTACCAGGTACTCAACCGAGACATTCAGGGCCGCCGCGATTTTTACCGCCGTATCTGCGGGCGGCATGGACTTTTTACCGGATAAATAGTGATTCAGCGTATGGATATTGATACCGGTTTTTGCGGCAAGCTCTTTCACAATAAGTCCTTGATAATCCAGCTCGTCCCGCAAATTTTCCGCAAAACCCATAAATAGCATGATAACCAGATTTGATTATAAACCACTTGATATTAGTCATATATGATTATATACTGGCAGTCATCAGTCATATCTGATTATCGAGAATTTCTATAGTTCCGGTAC
>JAIRXT010000093.1 GCA_031268125.1 Treponema sp.
TGTATTCCGGTTTGTTCCGCACCCTGGAATTGGACCATACCTACTACGGTATGCCGAAGGCCGCCAATCTGGAGAAAATGCTCGTTTCAGGAGGCCCTGTCCTGACCTTTTCCATAAAAGCCTACCGGAGCCTGACCCATGAGATAAACCCCTCCTTCTGGGAAGGGGACGCGAAAACCTACCGGGAAGCCATAGACCCCCTCCTCCGGGCCGGGCGGCTGGAGGCGGTGCTATTCCAGTTTCCTCCCCAATTCACCTATGAAGCGGACAACCGCCGTTATCTGGATAAGCTACTGACTTGTTTCAAAGATGTTCATGCGGCGGTAGAGTTCCGGACGCCGGAATGGTACACCGGCAGGGTTATTGAGGGGATGAGGGAGCGGGGGGCATCCCTGGTATCCCTTGATATGCCTGACCTGAAGGATTTGCCGCCATTGATGGATGTGGTAACGGCTCCTTTTTCCTACATACGGCTCCACGGGAGGAACGGGGAAGCCTGGCATGGCTCCGATGAGGTGGCCCGGTACGATTATCTCTACCGGGATAATGAACTTGAAGCCTGGGTAGACCGGATAAAACGGATTGTGGTCCAAGCGGACCGGATTCTCATATATTTCAACAACCATGCTCGGGGCCAGGCCGTTAAGAACGGGCAAACCCTGGTGGGGATATTAGACAAGGCTGGGTTATTGAACGAAGCTGAGGGGGGAAAGGATATGGCACACGGGGAACGTCCATAGGGCGGTATGCCATCTAAACATCGTGGGATACCGGGCCGCGGTGGCCACGGTTAAAGACCGGGAGCTTGCCGGGCGGCCCTTTGTAATAACCGGGGCGACAGGAGGCCGATCCCTTGTCCTGGATTTATCCCCCGAAGCTATGAAGGAAGGGATAAGTCCCGGCATGGCTCTGGCAGCGGCGGAACGGAAGGTAAAGAATTTGACGGTCCTCCCGCCCGATCCGGCGGCTTATGAGACGATGAACAAGGAGCTAGAACGCATCGCGGCGGTCTATGCCCCGGCGTATGAGAGCGATAACCAAGGCAATATGTATTTGGACCTGACGGGAACGGCGGGTCTTTTCGGCCCCCCTGCGGACTGCTCCAGCCGGATACTCCGGGAAATGCTGGAGCAAACCGGGATGAGGCCCGCGGCAGCGGTAGCGGGGAACAAGCTGGTATGCAAAGTGGCAAGCCGGGCTATCCGTCCGGTGGGGCTGATACACATACAGGCCGGTACTGAAGCGGCGTTTCTGTCCCGCCAGGACATCGGCTTGTTGCCGGGGATGGGGCCGGCCTTGCTGCGGACGGCGGCGGTAACGGGGTTCCGGGAAATCGGGGAGCTGGCGCGGTTAAACGACGGGGAAGCCCTGGCCCTGTTCGGCAAACGGGGTCCGCTGCTGCGGGACACGGCGCGGGGGATAGACACCAGCCCGGTTTCGTCCGGGGATCTTGCTGAGAAGAAGATCGAGGGGCGGCTTGATTTTGCGGAAGACGTTATCGAGTTTGAGACGATCCGCGGGGGCCTTTTTTATGCGGCGGAACATACGGGCCTTGAAATGCGGAAAGCCAAATTAGGGGCTGGCAGGATTCAGGTAACGGCGCTGTATTCTGATGGGGTACGGGTGTATGGGGAACAGCGGGGGAAACGCCTTTTCGTTACGGATAAGGAAATCGGTGATGGGGCGGTACAGGTATATAGGAAAATAGTTACCCGGCGCCTCCGGATACGGGCTGTCAGCGTAACTCTTGGCGATTTACGGCCCCTGGGCTGGGAGCCGGACCTGTTCCTGCCGGAAGATACCGACCGGGGGCGGCGGCTGCAAGAGGCGGTGGATGCTATGCGGAACCGTTACGGTAGTAAAGCCATAACCACCGGGGCCGTACTGGCGGCTTCCGGACAAAGAGCTGAGAGGCTGGGACTATTGGGATGATTTTTCTTAAAAATTATTAAAAAGTACTTGCCAAAACTTCCAACATGGTGTATTTTGTAAATAGCCATGTTATTATTTGGCAAATAATTTTGAGACAAGGAGAGAAAAATCATGAAAGGAAAATTCTTAACGGTGGCCGTCTCGGAAGCTGAGTACATTCGAATTCAAACCAGTGCTGGGAAACAGGGGCAGTCAATTTCGAGTTATACACGGGAAAAACTTGGAATTGAGGATGGCGGTGCCGGGGTCTTATTGGATGAAATGATAAGACGCGCTAGCCGGTATGCGCTTAATACAACATTTCCATTGAGAAGTCTTTTTTCCGATGAGGAGTGGGAAGGGTATAGAAATATAAAGACTCATGCCGGTCGTCGGTTTTATGCCCTTGTGAAAGCGGGACAGTTGGAGGGTGTTGCGATAAAGGGCTTTGATTCGGAAAGGACTATGACTTATGCACGGACTGGCAAGGTGGTGTCGGTGTCTGATGACATACCTAGTATTTCTGCGGAAGGGGAATTTGATGAAATAATCAAGCAAGAAATAAACGGTGCGAGAGATTCTTTCTTAGCTGCCTGTGCTGACCTTTGGGAACAATTTTTCAATCCCCATAAAGCTGCCTAATGATCGCTAGGCTGGGCCTCTGCTCGTCTTATTCCCTGCTCTACGGGGTACGGCGGTCGAGGGAGCTTATAGATAAAGTTAAAGTCCTGGGAACGGACGTTGTTTGTATCGCTGACCGGGACAACCTTTACGGATTACCGGCCTATTTGGAGAAAGCGAAAGAAGCGGGGCTGCGGCCTGTTATCGGTGTATGCCTGACCATCGAAAATCACGGTACGGTCTATTGTTTCGTTCAGAGCCGGGAGGGGTATTCCCGGTTGTGCGAAATACTGACCGTGAGAAACCGGGACAAGAAAAACTATAACCCCCTGGCGTTGCTGCGGGAAAACTCATCCGGTTTAATACTGGCTTCCGCCGATACTCAGGTTCTCGAAGCATTGGCGGGACGGGTCAAACGGCTTTACGGAGCGATAACCCCTGATACTATCGGGGCCGCGGGCATTACCCGGAGGCTGCATATACCCCTGGCTTTTCTTGATACCTCCCTGTTTCTGGAACAGGAAGATTACAAAACACACCGGGTTTTACGGGCTATCGGCCTTAATAAAACTGTTGGCAGCTTGAAACCGGAAGATATAGCCGCGGAAGGTTCCCATGTTTTGCAGGACAGCGAAGCGTTACACAGGCGTCTTT
>JAIRXT010000142.1 GCA_031268125.1 Treponema sp.
GATGGGGGGCAGTCGGGATCATAAACCGGATGTTTTTTGGCCTCTTTCACGGCAGCCCGTATTTCTTTGATCTGTTCTTTAGTCGGCTTTTGACCATCCCTTACGGTTACTTTCATCATGTCCATAATAACTCCTCTTTTCCGGCCCTTTTGCGGGCCGCGCTGATATTAAGCGCGTTATCTCCCCGCGCTCCGTGTAGACCACAAAGAGCACCTTGTCCACCTTCCCCAGGGTTTGCCATCGTTCTTCCCCGGACAGGTTGCTTTCACTGTCATCCCGGCGCTCTATCCGGCAAGGATCGGCAAAGACAAGGGCGGCGGTCGCTAAGTGAACCTTGTGCGCCTTCCAGTTTTTTTCCTCTTTGTCCGGGCCAAATTCTATTTCCCTTGTCATACTTTATTGTAATACTTTTTTGTGTTTATTGTCAAAGGGTTTTTGAAGATTTTTATCTGGTCCGGGGCTTTATATTGCCGGATCAGAGGGAGACGGGCCGTGGTTCCTTATGGCCGCCCCTGCCTGTCTACCGGCCCGGCAAGACGGCGCAGGTGGTGAAGGGGGAAGCAAGCAAGGCGGGGTCAGGAAGCGCCCCGTAGCAGGGCATTACGTCCGGGACCGATCCCACCCTGCTTGAAAAGCAGTCATATTATTCTGATCCTTCTCCTTATCGGATAATGACCGAGCATATCCTGGATGTACCGTAAGGGGACCCCCTCAGCCTCAAGGATGGATGCCAGACTGTGCCTGGCTGAGTGAGAGACTACCTGCCGGCCTGCAGGGTTAATTTTTGCCCGGGCCATCCATTTTGGCAGGTGATCCCGCATCCAGTCTGGCCTAAACTTGACCCACAATTTAACCCGGTCAAATGCGCTGTGGAGCAAATGTAACATCTTGTACATATCTCTTCCCCACAATAAAGCTAAATTTGACCCGTGTCGTGTATCCGGGGCTGGGAAAAAGGCCGGAAAAACATATGGAATTCCCCGCCGGAGCGTATGAAAATAGCGAAGGCGGATTCTACATGCGTTTTTCCGGCAATTTCCCGGCCCCGGTGGAATGTTGTGGGTCAAGTTTAGTATATCTTACGGGCGTCTTTTCACCCCCTAAAAAACTAAAAATTGCTGAAGGTGGGGGTAATTAAGGTAAAAAATGTCTACATTGCAGGGCACTCAATACCCCAGAAGCCTGTTGCGAAACTGGTTTCGCAACAGGCTCGCAATGTAGCCATTTTTTGGTTGGACCAAGGGGATTTTTCGCTAAAAGTAAAATTACTGTCAAACCAGCAGCAATTCTCAAGTTAGGAAGGGGTGAAAAGGCGCTCTGCTAAAGCCGGCTAAACTTAACCCACAATTTGACCCGTATGGTGTATCCGGCCCCGGAGGAACATTGGGGGTCAAGTTTAGACATGCCGGGCGGGGTGTCGGCGACAGGACCCCAGGAAGATGTTACCGGTGCCTTTTTGTTTTGGAATGGCTAAAATGAGAATTGCCGCCGGAATATTGCTAGACCGTACAGGAATGTTTATTCTTGGCCCATGTATGAGGGTAAACCCTGGTCCCGGGTCGCGTTGATCCGGGAGGCCTTTCACTATCAAAGCCGGTTTGAAGGTTCCACGATGGTCTTCAAAATCAATTTCCCCGTAACCGAAGACCCCGCCTTTCCGTATCTTGTAAAAGACCTGGCCCTGCTGGCCCAGACCGGCTTCCGGGTGGTCATTGTGCCGGGGGCCAAGGAATGGATCGATTCGGTTCTTAACGAGTACGGCATTGTTTCCTCCTATACCTCCTCCGGCCGGATTACCACCGCCACGGCGATTCCTTTTGTAGAAATGGCGGCCTTCCATGTGGCCGCCCGGTTCATGACCGGCCTGGCGGGGAGCCGGGTGGATGCGGTAATCGGCAATTTTGTCCGGGCCCGGGGCATGGGGGTGATTGAAGGGACGGATATGGAGCACACCGGCGCGGTGGATAAGATACTTACCGATTCCCTTACCAGGGCCCTGGACCAGGGAATGGTGCCCATCCTGCCCTGCATCGGTTACAGCCCGGCGGGGAAGCCTTACAACGTCCCCAGCGATGAAATCGCCCTGGCCGCCGCAGCCGCGCTGGGGGCGGTTAAGCTCTTTTTTGTGTCCCTGGACGGGGCTTTGCGGGCCGATGCCTACTGGCTGCCGCAGGGCATTGAACTGGGGGAGGACGGCCGGGTGGTACGCCTGACCCCCGCCGAGGCGGAAGCGGTCTTACGGTCCAATCCCGCCGAACAAACCGGTCCCGCCGGTTCCGGCAGCCCCGCCTGTCCTGCCGGGGACCGCCGGCCCGGCCGGTCCCTGGAGGAACTGGCCCTGGCCCTTAAGGCATCCCGGTCCGGGGTGGAGCGGGTCCACCTCGTCAACGGCCGGGAAGACGGGGCCATCCTCAAAGAACTTTTTTCCAACATGGGCTCCGGGACCATGCTCTACAGCGACGAATACGAATCGATCCGCGCCCTGCGCAGCCGGGACATCCCCGTCATCCTGCGCCTCATGGACCCCTTGGTCCGCCAGGGCATCCTGATAAAGCGAAGCGCCGAACAGATTCTTGAAAAAAAAGAAGACTTTGCGGTCTTCGAGATTGACGGATCGATCCACGCCTGCGGCGCCCTCCACGAATGGGGCGAAGACCAGGGCGAAATAGCGGCAATTGCCACAGACCCCCTCTACGCGGACATGGGCATGGGACGGCGGATTGTCGGCTACCTGATCGACCGGGCCAGAAAAAAAGGCCTTAGCCGGGTCTTCGTGCTGACCACCCATACCCAGGACTGGTTTGAATTCCTGGGCTTCCGGGAACTAAATGTGGAAAGCCTCCCCGAAAAACGGCGGAAACTCTACAACCGCAGCCGCCGGAGCAAAGTCTTCGCCCTGGATCTTTGAATCTTCTTGTTTAAGGGGGGGGAGCAGATCCGCGGCAGACAGGGCCCCCTTCCCTCCGTGCCGCGGCTTATTTTATATACCTCCCGTCACATGTTATACTGAATTCGTCCGGGTCAACGCCCGGCAAACCAGGGGGAAAGCAGCGCAATGGCAGGACATAACAGCGCCGAAATCGGCTTTGAAAAGGAAATTTGGGACGCCGCCTGCATCCTGCGGGGCAATATGGACGCCGCCGAATACAAGCATGTAGTCCTGGGCCTTATTTTTTTAAAGTACCTTTCGGATAAATTCGAAGAACGCTACCAAATCTTAAAAGACGAAGGCGAAGACTTTGAAGAAGACCGGGACGCCTACACCGAAAAGCAGGTGTTCTATGTTCCCCCGTCGGCCCGCTGGAAAAAAATTGCCGCCAAAGCCCACAACCCGGAAATCGGCAAAACCATCGATGCCGCAATGACGGCAATCGAAAAAGAAAACAAGGAACTAAAAGGGGTACTTCCCAAAAACTTTGCCCGCCCGGAACTCGACAAACGCCGCCTGGGGGAGGTGGTGGATATTTTCACCAATATTTCCATGCACCGGCACGGGGAAAGCAAGGATATATTGGGCAGAACCTACGAATACTGTCTGGGCAAATTTGCCGAACAGGAAGGTAAACTGGCCGGGGAATTCTACACCCCCGCCTCTGTGGTAAAAACCCTGGTGGAGGTGATTAAGCCCTTCAACGGCCGGGTCTACGATCCCTGCTGCGGCTCCGGCGGCATGTTTGTCCAGTCCGCGCAGTTTGTGGAACACCACGCCGGCAGTATCAACAATCTCTCTGTGTATGGGCAGGACTCCAACCCCACCACCTGGAAACTCTGCCGGATGAACCTCGCCATCCGCGGCATCGAGGCAAACCTGGGCGAAGCCGCCGCGGACACCTTTTTTAACGACCTGCACCGGACCGAAAAAATGGACTTTATCCTGGCCAATCCGCCCTTCAATCTTTCCGACTGGGGAGCAGACAAGCTGCAAACCGATGTCCGCTGGAAGTACGGCCTCCCCCCCGCAGGGAACGCCAACTTTGTCTGGCTCCAGCACATGATCTTCCACCTCTCCGCAAAGGGCCGCATGGGCATGGTCCTTGCCAACGGTTCACTTTCAAGCCAAAGCGGCGGTGAAGGCGTCATCCGGCGGGCCATTACGGAAGACGACCTGGTCGAATGTATCATTGCCATGCCCGCGCAGTTGTTTTACACCACCCAGATTCCCGTATCCCTGTGGTTCCTCAATAAAAAGAAACCGCAAAAAGGCAAAACCCTTTTCATTGACGCCCGGAGCAGGGGAACCCTGGTAAACCGCCGCCTCCGGGAGATGACAGACCAGGATATCGCCGCCATAGCGGGAGCGGTGGATCAATTCCGCGAAGGAAAGCTGAAGGCCCAAAAAGGCTTCTGCGCCGCAGCCTCGACGGAAGAAATCGCCAAACAGGACTATATCCTTACCCCCGGCCGTTATGTGGGCATTGCCGAAGAAGCAGGCGATGGCGAACCCTTTGAAGAAAAGATGACCCGCCTTACCACGGAACTCTCCGGCCTTTTCGCCGAAAGCCGCAAGCTGGAAAAGGAAATCCGCAAAAGGCTGGGGGCAATTGGCT
>JAIRXT010000158.1 GCA_031268125.1 Treponema sp.
TACTTCTTCGGCCAGGGCTTTTTCTCCGGCAACTGTCCCTAGGGGCTAGAAAAACAGCGGTAACTTTTCATTCGCAGCGGGGTCGTAAGAGAGCAGGCTGCAAGGCCCGGTTAGTCAAAGCCCCCGGACTTTTCAATTTCCATCCGCTTGTTCCGCATTTCGATGATGGGCAGTTCCTCCAGGTATTTTTCCAGGATGTTCTGCTCGTCGCCGGGGAAGGAAACGAATTCCAGGGAAGCGATGCGGCCGATGCGGGTCAGGCGGCAGGTAGGGGAGAGGATCAGATGCCCCGCCCGCAGGCTGCACTGGGGCAGGACCGCATGCAGGTCAATGTCTTTCATCAGGCTGGAGTGGGCCGGGGAAAATGAAATCCCGGAGGCGGAAATATTTTTGATGTCCCCGGGAATAATGGTCTTGTCGACGGGGCTGGAGATCAAAAGGCCGAAGCGGGCCCACTCTCCGGTGTAAAAACGCCGGGACCGGCGGCGCTCGTCCACGGGGATATACCGGGAAATGATGGTCTGCAGCCGGTCCAGTTCGGGGGTGGAAAGGGTTTCGTCCACAATGCCGCTGACCCCGATGTAAAAAGCCTGGGTGGTGGCTTCCAGGGGGAAATTCTTTCCCGCCAGTAATATTATCGGGCACATTTCTTTGGGCCGCTCGGCCCGGATAAACTGGACCATAGCCTTCCAGTGGCGGGGGAAATCGTTGGCGCTGATGATTACCCCCGCGGGGTCTATCTCGTCCACATTGTCCATAGCCTTGACAATGTACCGGTAGCGGACCAGTTCAAAACCCAGGGGGCGTATGTACAGGGATACCAAATCATAGGTATCGTCCGAACCGGTAACCAACAGCAGTTTCATTCGGTCCCCAGGTTTGTTACCACGTAATCAACAATGGCCCAGTAGTTTTCTTTACGCATTAGGTAGTAGGTGTAGCGTTTCCGTTCCACATAGTTGGTTCCGGTCCTGAATTTTTCCAAAACTATCACGGTTCCCTCCAGGGCGCTGTAGTTGGTACGCTCGATCTCAAACTCGAAAGGAACGGCGGAAATATCGCCGTCGATAACGCTTTGCTGCATTTCTTCCCGGTACCGGGCCAGCATCCTCTGCCTGCCCTCTTCGCTTTCCACATTCCACTGACGCCGCCGTACCGGGTCCCGGGTGATAATCTCCTCCAGATCAAGGTAAAGGAAGAACTTTTCCCACTGTCCCTTTTGTCTGGCAGTGAGAAGATACTCGATAACTTCATCCGGGGCAAGCCGTTCCCGGCTCAGAACCGTTCCGGTGTCCAAATTTATGGCCGCCGGTATTCCCCCCGGTCCGGGGATGACCGGGGGCCGCAGGTTAAGGGAAAGCCGGTTCGATTCGAGGATGGCGCCCGGGTCAAAGTCCCCGCTGCCGCCGGGGTAAAATTCCGGCCGGATTAGTTCCGGCCGGATTAGTTCCGGATAGATACGGGCCGTTACCACGAAGGCCCCCGCTTCTTTCAGGTCCGCGTAGTTCCGCAAGTCCTCTACAAATGAAAAGGACTCCCCGCTTTCCACGGAAATTTCCCGGAAGAAGATGCTGCCGCTGCTGCTCCGGCGGCGTACCAGGATATCCGCCGGTTCTACCGCCCTGTTGCTCATGGTTCGTATGTCGAATTCGATGGAAAAGGCCCGCTCGTTGGCAAGTTTGAACCGGTAGGGGAGGGGGCTGTTGTTGGCGATGGTAATCTGTACCAGGATGGGGTCCCCGCTTGAGGCATGGTAGAGCCGCTTGTCGAAGTAGCGGATGTTGAAGTCTACAGCAGGGCCGCCCTCCGTACCGGCGCAGAAAAGGAGGGAAGGGAAAACCAGGGTAAAAATTAAAAAAAGGCGACTCTTCACCGCGGCGCTCCGTTGAAATTCCTGTCCATACCTATGCTATACTCTTCGGCATTCTACTATGAATATCTTATCATTTCCTGCCTTTATGGAGGGCATCCTCTCTTTCAAAACGGTTTCCGAATGTGTTTCCGCCCTTCACGGGGGGAAATGCCCTGTGGAAATCCGGGGGACGGAGGGGTCCTTCCGTGCGATTCTGATAAGCGGCTTTCTGCGGGGGCGGCGGAGCGCCGGAGGGGCCTGCGCGGCGGTGGTTCCCACGGAGCAGGACGCCAACGAACTGGCCCTGGATTTACGAACCCTGGGCCTTGAGGTCCTGACGCTGCCCTGGTGGGGGACCCTGCCCTACGGGAAGATGGCCCCCGTGTCGGAGGTTTTCGGCGAGCGGACCAGGGTTCTCTGCGCGCTGGCGGACCATGATGGGGCATCCGGCGCGGCGGACGTGTATATCATCCCCGAGCGGGCCTTCCTTGGCCCCCTGCCGCCCCCGGCTTACCTTAAAAGCCTGACGATCCCCATCGTTCTGGGGGAAACCGTTGACACGGCTGCCCTGGCGGAGCGGCTTGTCTTCTACGGATATACCCGGGTTCCCCGGGTGCAGCTTCACGGTGAATTTGCGCTGCGGGGGGAAGTGCTGGATATCCTCATGGGCGCCGATGACGATGCCTACCGGGTTCTCCTGGATTTTGACCGGGTGGAGCGGATCCGCCGTTTTGATCCCGTGGATCAAAGCGGTTCCCCGGCCCAGGAGCAGATTTCCGGGTTTTGCATCCGGCCCATGCGGGAACTGGTCTGGACCGACGGGCGGATCGATGTTCTGGCGGATAACCTGGGGAAGCTGAATGAATTTTCCGGCGGCGGCCGGGCCGTTTTGGAAGCCCTGATGGAACGGCGGGGCTGCGCTGGGGAGGAGATGTTCTATCCCCTGGCCTTTGCGGAAGGGGCCGCCTGCCTTCCCGATTATCTGGGGGACATGCCGGTTTTTTTCTTTGACCGGGAACGGCTGGAAAACGCCCAGGAAGTGATAAACCGGGAGTACGAAAACCTTTTCCGCCAGTCCCGCCGGGATAAGGCCGGTTTGGAGTACCCTGTCCCCGCCCGGCTCCTCTACAATTTCAAGGACCTTGTTTCCCGCCTTCCCCGCCGGATTTCCTTCATGTCCATCAAGGGGGGCGGGGAGGAGGGGGCCTGTACGGTCAATGTCTCCTGCGGCCCTTCCCGCAGCTTCTTTGGCAACATCATGTACCTGAAGGAGGAATTCACCGCCCTGCTCAAGGAAGGCTGGCATATTCTGGTGGCCGCCGAATCGGATATTCAGGCGGAACGGATCGAATCGATTCTAAGCGACATATCCTGCGATAAACTCAGCGTTACCGCGGCCCCCCTTTCCGCGGGTTTTTGCCTGGAGGATAACCGCTTCCTGCTGGTCCAGGAAAATGAAATTTTCGGCCGCAGAAGACGGCCTCCCAAGTCGGTAAAGACCGTGCGGAGCGCCGCCATCGACAGCTTTGTGGAGCTTAACAGCGGGGATTACGTAGTACACCTGAATTACGGTATCGGCCTTTTTAAGGGCATTGAACGGATTAAGGCCCTGGGGCACGAGCGGGACTACATTCAACTGGAGTACCTGGGGGACGAGACGGTTTTTGTTCCCATCGAACAGGTAAACCTGGTACAACGCTATATCGGCAACGAAGGCAGCCCCCCCCGGCTGGACAAGCTGGGATCCAAAAGCTGGGAAGCCCGCAAGAACAGCGTCAAAAAATCGGTGGAGGACATTGCCGGGCGGCTCATCGCTCTGTATTCCAAGCGCAAGGCCGCCCCGGGTTTCGCCTTTCCCCAGGACAGCGAATGGCAGACCATGTTCGAGGCGGCCTTCCCCTTTGACGAAACAGAAGATCAGCTCCGTTGTGTGGAGGAGATCAAACAGGACATGGAAAGCCCCCACCCCATGGACCGGCTGGTCTGCGGGGACGTGGGATTCGGCAAGACCGAGGTGGCGGTGCGGGCCTGTTTTAAGGCGGTAATGGGGGGAAGGCAGGTGGCTTTTCTGGCGCCCACAACGATACTGGCGGAACAGCATTACGAAAATTTCCAGGAACGTTTCGGCCGTTTTCCCGTAAAGCTTGCCATGCTTTCCCGCTTTGTGGATCACCGGACGACAAAAAAAACACTGGAAGACCTGGGGCAGGGACAGATAGATATACTGGTGGGCACCCACCGGATCATCCAGAAGGACGTGCGTTTTAAGAATCTGGGCCTCCTGGTTATCGACGAGGAACAGCGGTTCGGCGTTAAAGACAAGGAGCGGCTCAAGGAATTTAAAACCAGCGTGGACTGCCTTACCCTTTCCGCCACGCCCATTCCCCGGACCCTCCACATGAGCCTCCTCAAAATCCGGGACATGAGTCTTCTTACCACCCCTCCCTTGAACCGCCACCCCATTGAGACCATCATTGAGGAATGGAGTGAAGATCGGATTGCCGCCGCCATCCGGCAGGAAGTAGAGCGGGGGGGACAGATATTCTTTCTCCACAACCGGGTGGAAAGCCTGAACGAGACCCGCCTAAAAATTGAGCGCCTGGTACCGGAGATGCTGATAGAAACTGCCCACGGCCAGATGGACGCCCAGGAACTGGAGGATGTGATGCACCGTTTTATTCACGGAGGTTTTCATGTCCTGGTTTCCACCACGATCATCGAAAACGGTATCGACATTCCCAACGTAAACACCATTATTATCGACCGGGCGGATATGTACGGAGTTTCCCAGCTCTACCAGCTCCGGGGACGGGTGGGCCGGTCTGACCGGGTGGCCTACGCGTACCTTTTGTATCCCCGGGACCGGGCCCTGAACGAACTGGCCATGAAGCGGCTCCAGGTAATTTCGGATTTTACGGAGCTGGGTTCGGGATTTAAAATTGCCATGAAGGATATGGAGATCCGGGGGGCGGGCAACCTTCTGGGCCGGGAGCAGAGCGGGGATATTTATTCCGTGGGCTTTGACCTGTACCTGCACCTGCTGGACGAGGCAATAAAGCGCCTGGAGGATGAAAGCTACGAAGGTGAAACGGAAACCCTGCTGGAGCTTGAATATTCCGGTTTTATTCCCGACGCCTATATTGATTCCGCCCAGGAAAAGATGGAGGTCTACAAGAAAATCGCCTCCGTCCGCGGCAAGGACGACCTGGAGCGGATCTATGCGGAAATGCTGGACCGCTTCGGCCCCCTGCCCGAAGAAGCGGAAAGTCTTTTGGCCCTGGCGGAGATACGGATCATCTGCCGGGAGATTGCCGTCTCCTCCCTTCGTGAACGGGGGGGACAGGTACGGGTGGAGTTCGGCCGGGTGTCCCGGATTAACGTGGAACGCCTGGTACGGATGATGAAGGAATCTTCCGGCAAGGTGCGGCTGGACCCCTCGTCCCCCAACGTGCTGCTTCTCCACGCGGGAAACATCGGCCTTAAGGAGAAAAGCGAATTTATCCGGGAAAAGCTGGCAATGCTTTCGGGACAGTAGTCCCGGCAGGACAGTAGTAGGCTGTAAAGACTAAATTGCAGCAATGTAATATTTGGGGCGGGGATTTGCCCCGGGAAAATATTTTGGAATTCCCCGCCGGAGCGTATTGAAAATAGCGCAGGCGGACTCTACAAGTGTTTTCCCGGGGCAAATCCCCGCCCCAGAGGGCCTTTCGCTTCATTTAGTGTTTACAGGACAGTAGCCCCTCGGGATAGTAATCCCGGCGGGATAACAAAAGGAGATACGATGAACGTAAAGGCGGTTGTTTTTGACTATGGCAAGGTGATCTGTTTTCCCCCTTCGGCGGAAAACCGGGCGGCCCTGCTTACCCTGACGGGACTCCCCGCGGAAACCCTTGATGCCCTGGACCGGAAGTACCGGGGCGAGTACGACCGGGGAACCTATGATTGCAAGACCTATTACCGGACCC
>JAIRXT010000206.1 GCA_031268125.1 Treponema sp.
GATCGGTTATATGCCGGTCTAATAATGCGAAAAGCACGTCATGCCGGATATTATCAAAATACTTTGAAAAATCAATCAAAAGGGCATAGCCTTTGTTGGAGAAACCGTTCCGGCGGTAAAATCTGCACAGGCGGGTGATAAGGCGGCGTAGGGCGAAATGAACTCCTTTTCCCCTTACGGATGCGCCGTTATCATGGATGTAACTGTCAATTAAAGCGCAGGTACGGCTATATTCTTTTACGCGACAAAATACTATATTTTAGGTAATAATGACCTTTAAAGAAATTGCCGAACTGGCGAATGTTTCCATCGGAACCGTGGACAGGGTAATCTACAAGCGGGGCCGGGTGGCAGCGGAAACCAGGGCGAGAATTGAAGCAATAATTGAAAAATATCAGTTTACCCCAAACCCCATAGCCCGGCGGCTGAAACGGAACCGGGCCTACCAGTTTTGCGCTTTTCTGCCCCGGCGGGATCAGGATGCCGGTTATTGGAGCCAGGCGCTGGAAGGAATACAGGAAGGGGCCAAGGAGATCGCTCCTTTGGGGGTGGAAACGGAAATTATTGAGTATGATCGTTACGATATCCGGGGGTTCCGCCGTGCTGCCGCTTCTTTGCTGGCGAAGAAGCCCGACGGGATAATCTTATCCCCCGTAATGCCTGAAAAAATCAAGGGCCTGATAGCGAAAATTCAGGGCGGCGGTATCCCCTGTGTTTTTTTTGATGCCGAGCTTCCCGGCGCGAATCCCCTCTGCGCCATTGGGCAGGATTCTTTCCGGGGAGGCTATCTGGCGGGGCGGCTGATGCGCCTTTTGGCGGGCAAGATTATACATCCCGTGGGGGTCCTGGATGCCCATGGGGAAGATTACCACATTACCCGGCGGCGGGACGGCTTTTTACGGTACTCGGAGGAGCAGGGTTTTCCCACAGTGGTACGGGAATATTTCGGCTATAAAGGAGTTGAAATATCGGTTGATGAAATTGCCTTTTTTCTGAAGGAAAATCCCGATCTGACGGGTATTTTTATCACCAATTGTATGGCGCACCGTGTCGCGGAAGCGGTAAAACAGGAAAAAAGAAAGGAGCCTTTTATCCTGGTGGGTTACGATCTTATCCCCAAAAACCGGGAACTTCTGCGGGACGGTGGAATAGACGCGGTTATTTCCCAGAGGCCGGAGGAACAAGGGCGGCAGGCTTTGTTGAACCTATACCGGCATATCGTGCTGGAACAACAGATTCCCCTGCAAATAGAAATACCCCTTGACGTATATATTAAAGAAAATATTCCCGCCGGGTAATTGAAAACTTGGCGGATGAAAAAGGCATAAAAGACGGCCGTCCCAGAGCCGCGAACCGAAGATTCCGCGGAGATAGTATGATTTCTGATTTTTTTATAAATTTCCGCGGATTTTTTCCTTGACAGACTGCAAAAGCGGATGTATCCTGCTCTTAAATGCGTGGACGTTAACGCAAAGAAACCTTGTGTCTTCGGTTTTAACGAGGAAAGGGGCTAATTTACGTGTACGATACCGCATAATCAATTCAATGTTATAGGAGGAAGAAATGAAAAAAATGATTCTGGTGCTTCTGGCCCTGTCCGCTGCAGTTTCCGTGTTTGCGGGCGGAAAAAGCCAGGCGCAAAGCGGTAGCGGGAAGGGCCTTGTCGGCGTGGTAATGCCCACCCGCTCGGAGGAACGCTGGATTAAAGACGGCAATGCCGTCAAAGAGGGGCTGGAAAAATTAGGGTATGCCGTGGATCTGCAGTATTCGGATGACGATATTGCCACCCAAACCCGCCAGATTGACGACATGATCACCAAGGGGGTTAAGATTCTGGTTATTGCGTCCATCGACGGTTCGGCCCTTTCCAACCAGCTTGCGAATGCCGCGGCGGCCAAAATTCCCGTCATCTCCTATGACCGGCTTCTGATGCAGTCCCCCAATGTGGACTACTATGTTTCCTTTGACAATTACAAAGTCGGCGGGCAGATGGGCGACATTCTGATTACGGGTCTCAAACTGGATCAGGCTGCCGCCGCGAATCCGGTGATTATCGAGTTGTTCGCCGGTTCTCCGGACGATAACAACTCTGTCGGGTTCTATCAGGGCGCAATGGACAAGCTCAAACCCTACTTCGATAAAGGGGCGCTTAGAGTACCGTCCGGCCAGATTGACCGGGCCGTTGTCGGTACCCTGCGCTGGGACGCTGCGGAAGCCCAGAAGCGTATGGAGAATCTGCTTTCGGCGTATTATTCCGGCAATGTGGTGCTGAACGGCATTCTGTCTCCCTATGATCCTATCAGCCTGTCGGCGCTGGAAGCCTGTAAAGCCGTTGGTTATGGCAGCACTCCCGGCAAGCCGCTTCCGGTGGTGGGCGGTCAGGACTGTATCGTCGCCTCCGTTAAGTCGATTCTTGCCGGCGAGCAGTACGCTACAGTGTTGAAAGACACCCGCTCCCTGGGAGCCGCTACGGTTACCTTGGTAGATACCCTTATGCAGGGCAAGACGCCCACGGGCCTGGACACTTCAAGCTACAACAACGGCGCCAAAATAGTTCCCTCCCTGCTGCTTGATTCCGTTATTGTTACCAAAGATAATGTCCAAAAGGATGTGATCGATACCGGCTATCATACCAGGGCAGAGCTTGGCCTGTAGGCAGCGCAACAAATCCCAGGGGCCGGTTCCGCGGATCGTTCATCCGATGGAACCGGTTTTTGTTTTTTCCTTACTTTAGAGGCTTTCCCAAAACTTTAGTTTTGGGAAAGTTATCTTAAATTGTAAAGGAGTGTTTGTATGTCCGATCAAGCCGCTTTGCTTGAAATGAAAAGTATCACCAAAACTTTTCCCGGAGTAGTGGCTCTGGACAACGTCAATCTCAGGGTACGCCGGCGGGAAATACACGCCCTGGTGGGGGAAAACGGAGCGGGAAAATCTACCCTGATGAAGGTTCTGTCCGGTGTATATCCCCATGGCATGTATGAAGGTGAGATTGTGTTTGAAGATGTTCCCTGCGCCTTTGCCGGCATCAAACAAAGTGAAAAGGCCGGTATTGTGATCATTCATCAGGAGCTGGCCCTTAGTCCCTATCTTTCCATAATGGAAAATATTTTTCTGGGGGATGAACGGGCAAAATACAATATTATTAACTGGGAAAAAACGCGGGAAGACGCGCTGCTATATATGCGGAAATTGGGGCTGCATGAAAACCCCGCCATGCCGGTAAACAAACTAGGGGTAGGTAAACAGCAGCTTGTGGAAATCGCCAAAGCCCTGGCAAAGGACGCCAAGATTCTGATTCTGGACGAGCCTACCTCGGCGCTTAACGAAAATGACAGCCAGCATCTACTCCAAATTCTGCGGGAACTTCGGGACCAGCATAATATCTCATCGGTGCTGATTTCCCATAAGCTGAACGAAGTAGCGGAAGTGGCGGACCGCATCACCATTTTGCGGGACGGCAAAACTATTGAGACCCTGGACGTGGAACGAGACTCTAACGGCCGGGCGTCAATCAGTGAAGATCGTATTATCAAGGGTATGGTAGGCCGGGAAATTACCGACCGATTCCCCAAACGGAACAATCTCCCCGGCGATGTCGTTTTTGAGGTGAAGAACTGGACCGTCTATAATCCTGACAATCCTGAGCGGAAAAAGCTGGACAATGTGCATATTACCGTCCGCGCCGGGGAGGTGGTAGGGCTGGCCGGTCTTGTGGGTGCCGGGCGCACCGAATTGGCTACCAGCATCTTCGGCAAGTATTACGGCGAGAATATCAGCGGGCAGACCCTGATCGATGGTAAAGAGGTGAACCTCAATTCCATCCCCAGAGCAATTGAACAGGGCTTGGCCTACCTAACCGAAGACCGGAAAGAATTCGGCCTGGTGCTGATTGGAACCGTCAAGGAAAATACCACCCTGGCAAAGCTGAAGAAAATTGCCAAAGGCAGCGTTATTAACGAGAGCGAAGAAATAGCCGCGGCGGAGGAGTACCGGAAAAAACTGAACACCAAAACGCCGTCAATTTTGCAGCTTGTGGGAAACCTTTCCGGGGGAAATCAACAAAAAGTGGCGCTGGCCAAGTGGCTTTTTTCCGATCCCCGCGTTCTCATTCTGGATGAGCCGACCCGCGGCATTGATGTGGGGGCTAAACACGAAATCTATACGATTATTAATAACCTGGCGGCCCAGGGCATAGCCTGTGTGCTGATATCCAGTGAAATGCCGGAAATCATCGGCATGAGCGACAGGATCTATGTGATGAGCGAAGGGCGGATTACCGCGGAATTGCAGGGTAAAACTGCGACACAGGAAGAAATCATGGGACATATTCTGTCCAATTAGAGGCACGGAGGAGCAATGATGAATAACTTATTTACGCTGTTAAAGAAAAATTCACGGCAATACGGTATGGTCATCGCCCTGGCGGTGGCAATGATTTTTTTCGGTATCCTGACCAATGGTATTTTTTTCCGGCCCGTGAACCTGACAAACCTGGTGCTGCAAAACAGCTATGTGCTTATACTGGCGGTGGGTATGCTGCTCTGTACCCTCACCGGAAATGTTGATCTTTCCGTGGGCTCTATCGTCTGTTTTGTGGGGGCGGTGTGCGGGGTGATGATTGTGGATATGCACATGAACCCCTTCCTGACCATGTTCATCGCCGTACTTATGGGCGCGGTAATTGGTATGTGGCAGGGGTTCTGGATTGCCTTTGTCCATGTGCCTCCCTTTATCGCTACCCTGGCGGGAATGCTGATGTTCCGCGGTCTGGGGCAGGTTATCATGCAGGGACAGACCAAGGCGCCCTTTCCCAAGGAATTTCAGGTTATAGCTTCCGGTTATATTCCCGATCCCCTGGGGGGGCTTGCCATAGGCGGTGCAACACTCCATCTCTTTACTGTTGTCATTGGCCTGGCGATTGTGGCATTTATTATCGCAAACGAGATTCATAAACGCAAAAAACAAAAGAAATATAGTTTTGATTTGATGCCCCAGGGTATTTGGATACTCAAGTTGGCGGCCATTGCCATAGCCCTTATGGCTTTTACCATCGTGTTTGCCCTCTACCGGGGGTTGCCGAATATTTTAGTGCTTCTGGGGTTCCTCATTGTGGGGTATCAGTTCGTTGCATCCAGGACGGTGCAGGGCCGTCATATTTATGCTCTGGGGGGCAACGCCAGGGCCGCAAAACTTTCGGGGGTCAAAACCGAATGGGTAATGTTCTGGATATACACCAATATGGCGATACTTGCTTCCATAGCGGCCCTGGTTTTTGCCGCCCGCCTGAATGCGGCCACGCCGAAGGCGGGCCAGAACTTCGAGATGGACGCCATTGCCGCCTGTTATGTGGGCGGTTCCGCGGTATCCGGCGGCATAGGGACCATCATCGGGGCGGTGGTGGGCGGCCTCTTTATCGGCGTTCTGAATAACGGTATGTCCATCCTGGGGGTCAGTACCGACTGGCAGCAGGCGATTAAAGGTTTTGTTCTGCTAGCGGCGGTTGCGTTTGACCTGTATTCAAAACGGAGAACTTCAAAATAGCATGGCGGAAACTATGGAAACGGCAAGAAACACGATTGCTACGGGGAAAACGTTTCTTGGCATTGAGCTTGGCTCTACCCGGATCAAGGCCGTCCTTATTGGTAAGGATTTCACGCCTCTGGCAGCGGGTGGAGTTAAAAGCCTACACCCTGGCGGGGTTTATCCTCTGGTACGATGAGTTTGAGGAGGACGTGTTTAGCAATGGCAGAAATGTATGCCGGAAGCAAGTTCATGGGGTCCTGCGGGGGCAAAAACACCGCGCAGGGCGGTGGATTTTTTTCCCCCGGCACCCAGTAATATATTTTTTTAACTGACCCGCTGATAATACACCGGCTTATGGACCTTCCAGAAATCGATCCCCGACAGCAGCATCCCCCGATGTTCCACGCTCAACTCTTCAACGGCCCCGGCGTTCTCAGACCACGGATACTTCTCCTTCTCAAGCCGTTTCTGGCTCAGCCAGAACCCTGTCCGATCCCGCCACACCGCTTTCAGCAGTTTCCTCCCCTCGCCCAGAAGCTCCCCCGCGAAGCGGGTTCTTGGGTATTAGACCCCCTTCGAATAAAAAGGTTGTCGAACAAGTCCACTAACGGCGCAGACCATCCCCCAAAAGGTTGATTCCAAAGATCGTCAAAGCCATGCAGAGGCCGGGGAACAGGATCATCCAGGGAGCGCTGTACATCACCGTCTGCCCCTCCTGGAGGATGTTCCCCCAGCTTGGCTGCGGCGGGGGGATTCCGGCCCCCAGAAAACTCAGGGCCCCCTCTATGAGCATGGCCTGGGCGCAGGTAAAACTGAACTGGGCGGCCAGCGGAGACAGAATATTCGGCAGAACATGGAAAAAGAGAATCCGCCCCGGCCCGGCTCCCTGGATCTTCATCGCCTGAATATAGGGCTGTTCCCGGACAACCAGGACAAGGGACCGGACCAGCCGCGCCGTCACGGGGATAGAACAGAGGGTAAGGACAACGATCACCTGCACATAACTCCCCCCCAGAGCCGTCATCAGGGCAATGGATAAAAGCAGGGCGGGAATGGATCGAAGGGCATCACAAAAACCAAACAGAAGGATTTCCGTAATCCTATTGACGCAGCCGTAAAGACCGGTAAGCAGGGCCAGGGCGGTGGAAAGGAGGCCGGCTGAAAAACCCAAACCCAGGGATATGCGCCCCCCCGCCAGTACCCTTGCCAGAAGATCCCGTCCCAGGGTATCGGTACCAAACCAATGCTCCGCCGATGGGGGCCGGAGCCTTTCGGCCATATTGATCTGTTGGGCCGGGGCCTTCAAGAACAGGGAACCAGCGGTGGAAAAGAACAGCATCAATACAACAATCACGAATCCGGCCCTGCCCTGCCCGCGGCGGCATGTTCCGAAGGATGTTTTTTTCATCCGGCCTTCTTGTCCGCCGCCGCAATCCGGCTTCCGGGGCCGGCGGCAATCCTGATCCGCGGATCTACCAGAGCGCAGAGAAAATCGATCGCCAAGTTTAAGCCCTGGTTTATCAGAACAAACAGTAATACGATAGCCTGAATCACCGGGAGATCCCTCCGGCTTATCGAGGAAGCCGCCAGGGCGCCGATACCGGGAATTCCGAATACGGATTCCAGCACTGCGGCCCCCGTCAGGGCACCGATAAAACCCTGGCCCAAAACACTAAGTACCGGGGGTAGAATATTAGGAAGGGCATGACGCAGGGCCAGGATCACTGCGCCGGCCCCCTTCGACCTGGCGGCGCGGATATAATCGCCGTCAAGAACATCCGCCAAACTTGACCGTATTATCCGGGCAAGCAGGGCCGCATATACAAGAGCCAGGGCGATCCCCGGCAGCGCTATGGAACGGAGGTGGGCCGCAATCCCCGCGGAAGGGGGAATATACAGGGCGGCGGGAAACCAGCGCAGTTTAACGGCAAAAACAAGAATCAGAAAAAGGCCCAGGAGAAAACCGGGAACCGATACTCCCGTCAGGGTAACAACGGAGCAGACCAGATCCGCCAGACGCCCCCTTCGAAAAGCGGCGGTAATCCCCAGGGGAACGGCAATAAGAACACTGAGCAGCAGGGAAAAAAGGGCCAGGGAGACCGTAGGACCTATGCGGTCCGCGATGATTCCGGCTACCGGAAAACCGCCGGCAAAGGATTCCCCCAAATCCAGGCGGAGGACCCCCCTAAACCAGCGGACATAGCGTTCATGGAGGCTCAGGTCCAAGCCCATCCGCTCCCTCAAGGCAAGAACGTCTTCGGCGGCGGCATCGGGCCCCAGAATCAGCGCGGGAATATCTCCGGGAACCAAACATCCAATTCCAAAAACAATTACCGACACAAGGAACAACACCGGAAGACAGGCAAGAATCCTGTGAATAAGATATTGTACCATAGGGCCGTTACCGTATCGCGGCATTCCAGAAGTAAAGGCCGTTAAATACGGTAATCCCATCCACCCTGTCCCGCCATGCGTGGGCTTGGGAGAGGTGTCCCAGGTTTACAATGGGAAGATACTCCCAGGCATAGGCCTGGAGAAATTCCCATCGTTCCCTGGCCTCTTCCCTGCTCCGGGCCGAATTGAAATCGCCAAGAAGCCGGGCCAGGCGGGGATCATCGGACCAGCCGGGAAAGGAAGGGCTTAAAAATAATTTTAATGAGGGGATAGGGACGGAATAAAAAGTGGAAGTGTAGATGTCGTAGCGGGAGGGATCGTTACGGTACTGTAACAGAGTTGTCCAATCCACCACCGTCATTTCTGTTTTTATACCCAGCTTTTCAAGCTGAGCCATCATAACAAGAACGCCCTGATTGGTGGTTCCCGGAACCGAGGTAAGTATCCTGATAGTCTCCCCGGCATAACCGCTTTTCTTTAACAACTCTCCGGCATATTCAAGATCGGCCCGGTTGTAATGTTCTTTCCCCGCGGGAGAATTCCAGTAGTCCTGGGTATCCTCCATGTAGGAAGAACCCAGCGTGTACTGTTCGCCGAAAACCGCCTTCATAATCTCATCCGCGTTAAGGGCGGCATTCAGCGCCTGCCGGAAATTCAGATCTGCGCAGGGGCCTTGTTTTTTATTAAAGATGAGGGCCAGAAGCCCCGCCTGGTAATTTACCAGATGCAGGTCATCTTTCCCCTTGATAACGGGGAGATCGTCATTATCCACATTGTAATCCACATCAAACTGCCCGGTTAAAAGTCCCGCCAGCCTGGTACCGGCCTGGGGAACCAGGTGGTAATATATTTTATCAATCTGCGGATCTTTATAGCCCGCCCAGCCGTCAACCGGTTCCCCCGGAACGCCGTAGGGAAGATAGGCGGAAAATTTCTCCAGGCTTACGTACTGGCCCTCTTTCCACTCGGAAAAACGGAACGGGCCGGTGCCAATATAGGAACGCATAAAGCCGCGGCTGTCCTCACCGGCGCAGGCGGCGGCGCTGGTGATTATCGCGCTCTGGGGGGAACCGGCTATCATGTCGGGGAAGGTAACGGCGGGGGCGGAAAAACGAATCTGTACCAGGCCGGCGGCAATTTCCTCAAACCGGGAATCTCCTGCCAGTTCCCGGGCGGGGGCATACGAATCGATCCAGCGGTTCATCGAAGCTACCACATCGGCGGCCCGCATCATCGAACCGTCATGGAACGGCACCCCCTCCCGCAGGCGGAAGGTCAGGACGGTTCCGTCCGGGGAAATTTCAAAATCTTCCGCCAGTTCAGGAACCACATCGGACCGGCTGTTCAGCGTTACCAGCTTTTCCCATATCTGCCCGGCCCCTATCTGCCGGGCAATAAGGGTACTGTTCTTGTGCAAATCCAGGGAGGGGAATTCCTGCATCACCGCCACATGGAGAATCTTGGGGGCGGGCTCTCCTGGGCGTTCTCCCCCGCCCAGTGCAAAAATCCGGGACGCCGCAAGCAAACTCAGAAGAAACGGCAGCCGCCGCCGAAAAGAAAAAACCATGATTCATCATACACAGAAGGGCGGCGGTTGACAAAGGGTAGGGCGGACGCGGAAGATATACGCCATGCGAATCATCGAAGCGGCGGCCCTTACGGAAACCGTAAAGAACCTGTTTATCAGGGCCAACCGGGAACTTCCCCCGGACGTACGGGATTGTATCCGTGCCTGCCGGGAGCGGGAAACCTGGGCGCCCGCGCGGGAAACCCTGGACCGGATCATCGAAAATTTTGAACTTGCGGAGAAAAACAGCATCCCCATCTGCCAGGATACGGGGATGGCCTGTGTATTTTTGGAAATCGGCGCCGGCGCCGCCGTCAACGGCGACATTAGCGAGGCCGTCAACGAGGGGGTCCGCCGGGCCTGCCGGGAAGCGTATCTACGGGCTTCGGTAGTTAAGGACCCGCTCAGGCGGGAAAACACCGGGGACAACAGCCCGGCGCTGCTCTATATCGACATGGTGGAAGGAGAGGGCCTTGGCGTTACCGTGGCGCCCAAGGGTTTCGGCAGCGAAAACATGAGCCGGATCAAGATGCTTTCCCCCTCCGATGGTATCGAGGGGCTTAAGGCTTTTGTGGTCTCCGCAGTGGAACAGGCCGGACCCAATCCCTGCCCCCCCATCGTGGTGGGGGTTGGAATTGGCGGGTCCTTTGACCGGGCCGCCTTGCTGGCCAAGAAGGCGCTGCTCCGGCCCCTGGGGAAACCTCATATAGACCCCTTCTACGGGGAACTGGAGGCGGAACTGCTGGAAAAAATAAACGCCCTGGGTATAGGGCCCCAGGGTTTCGGCGGCCGTACTACCGCCCTTTCACTGGCTATTGAAACCATGCCCACCCATATTGCCGCCCTGCCCTGCGCGGTGAACATAAACTGCCACGTAAGCCGTCATGCCCGGGAGGAACTATGATGCCCGGTACTGCAAGCTCCCGGCCCGTCTGCCATATTGAGTTACCCCTTACCAGGGAAAAGGCCGCCCTCCTTCAGGCCGGGGACACGGTCCTCCTTTCGGGGATCATTTACACCGCCAGGGATGCGGCCCACAAGCGTCTTGACGCCCTGCTTGATGAAGGCAAGCCCCTCCCCTTCCCCCTTGAGGATGCCTGCATGTACTACACCGGTCCCAGCCCGGCGGCCCCGGGAAGGGTTATCGGATCGGCGGGACCCACCACAAGTTACCGGATGGACGCGTGGGCGCCCCGGCTCTTGATGCTGGGCTTGAGGGGCATGATCGGCAAGGGTGAACGTTCCGATGAGGTGATCCGGGCCATGAAATGGGCGGGAGCGGTTTACCTGGGGGCTATCGGCGGTGCGGGGGCCCTTCTTTCGAACCGTATCACCGCTTCACAGATCATCGCATTCGAGGACCTGGGAACCGAGGCAATCCGGCGTCTTAGTATAAAAGACTTCCCCGCTACGGTAATCATCGACAGCCGGGGAGAAAATCTCTACCGGCTTGGACGGCACAACTACCTGCTCAGCCTGTAACCAAGGTTGCTGTTCCAAAGACTAAAGTTTTGGAACAGCTTCTGTTTACAATCTTTCCGGTGCCACACCAACAACTTGTGCCGTTTGCGTATCCAATGCCCGTAATCTTTACTCATTTGGAAGTTTTGTTCCCGCCTGAGCCGGTCCAGTTGACTCCTGATTTAATAATGTCTGTTCCGCCTGTAGAAAACGCCGCCCCTATGGACAGAGCAGGCTAATCCGGAATAGTCCTTTACGGCCCAATTAAATCGGAATACGAAAAACTGACAACTTTGTTACCGGGTGAGGAAGTTGTTACCGTTTTTAATCCCATATAGTTACCGGTTGTCCAAACGGTTACCGATACGGTAATCCAAATATTAGAGAAGTTTTGGCTGGCAATTTACGGAAAATCCGGCAGGATCGGGGCTGGAGCCAGGCGACTTTAGCCGCGAAAACAGGTACTTCGACCCATTATATAGGAATGTTGGAGAATCAAAACAAGTTCCCATCATCGGAAATGATACAAAAACTGGCTTCCGCCCTAAAAATCGACCCTACGGAACTCTTTAGCAAGGAAATTGACCCCCTGAATAGCGTCAAAAACTCCCAAAAAGCGGCTTTAGAGAATGTCGGAATGGCGGTGAACCGCATTTTGACCAAATTTATCGCCGAAGAAATACAAAAGCTTGATGATAATGACGAAGAAAAAGGAATTTCTATCTAAAAATGCCCGCAAAGTCCAAAGACCCGCTCACCCTTTGCGCTGTAAGGGGGCCGGCTTCACGCAGGGACAGCTAAGGTTCTACCCGTGCGTACCGTGCGGAGTTAAGGCCGTCAAGCATCTTGGTTTCGGCGGCAAGCATGGTCTTGCGGTACTCCCCGGCCCTTTTTTCCTTGAGTTTATCCAGAACTTTCCGTTCGCGGGAAGCTTCCAGGAAAAGTTCCCGGGCTTCTTCCACCTTGATCCGGGCCTCCGCAGCCTCCTGCAATAGTTTTTCTTTTGTCTGCTCAAGGCGGCGGATATAGAACTCATGATAACGGTAAAGATCCGCCAGGCCGCCCGGCAGATCGGGACCGGGATTCCGGCGCTCATCCCGTGCCTTAATGATAAGGGAAGCGGTTTCTTTAATCCGGTTCTCGATGTTCACCAGTTCCCCAATCGCCCTGCCCAGGGCTATTTCCGTCTCCTGCTCCCGGTGTTCCCGCAGTTCCAGGACTTTTTCCAGGGGAAAATGAAAACGCGTCAAGATTATGTTCCCGTACCGGCGGGAAAGCCGGCGGGAGAACCGGAATGTTCTTCCGGCTCCCCGGAATCTACCCCGGCGGCGCCCAGTTCCCGGGCGGGAATAGCAACTCCGGCAATATCCCCCAGCGTTTGAAGGGTCGCCGCAAGGGGACACCTGTCGTCCAGATTCTGAACAAGGAAATTCCCGATGGCCGCATGCTTCGCAATGGCCGCGTCAATATCCGCGTTGGAACCGGTATGGTAGGCCCCTACGTTGATAAGATCTTCCGCCTCCGCGTAGACGGCCATGTGGCGGCGGACATCCAGGGCCGCACGGGTGCTTTCTTTTCCCGATACCTTGAGGGCCTTCCGGGAGATGCTCTGCAGCACATCAATGGCCGGATAATGACCGGCCTGGGCCAGGCTCCGGGAAAGAACGATGTGCCCGTCCAGAATCCCCCTGACCGTATCGGCCACCGGTTCATCCATATCGTCCCCTTCCACAAGGATGGTATAAAAACCGGTAATGGTTCCCCGTTCCGATGTACCGCAGCGTTCCAGGAGCTTCGGCATGGAATCAAAGACGCTGGGAGGATATCCCCTGGTGGAGGGGGGTTCTCCGCTGGAAAGCCCGATTTCCCGCTGGGCCCAGGCCACACGGGTAACCGAATCGAAGAGAAGCATCACATCCAGCCCCTGGTCTCTAAAAAACTCCGCCACCGCGGTGGCGGTATAGGCGCCCCGCAGCCTTGCCAGGGGAGCGGAATCGGAAGTACTGACCACCAATACCGAGCGGGCAAGGCCCTCTTCCCCCAGATCGTTTTCGATAAATTCCATGACTTCCCGGCCGCGTTCACCGATAAGGGCAACCACATTGACATCGGCATTGGTGTTTCTGGCGATCATTCCCAATAGGGTAGACTTCCCCACCCCGGAGCCTGCAAATATCCCCATACGCTGGCCCCGGCCCACCGCCAACAGCCCGTCTATGGCCCGGACACCGGTAACGATCCGCTCGGTTACCTGGGGACGGCTCAGGGAATCCGGCGGTTTTGCGATGGCGGGGTAACGGAACATTTCCCCAATATCACCTTTACCGTCCATAAGGTTCCCCCGGTAATCCAGAACCCGGCCCAGGAGCTTCCGGGAAACCGGAACCTCCAGCATACTGCCGGAGGCAATTACCCGGTCCCCGATTTCAACACCGGTGGTTTCCCCATAGGCCATAAGCTGGACAATCTCGTTACGGAGGCCCACAACTTCCGCAGTAATAACGCTTTGCCCTCCCCTTACGGTAATCCGGCAGATTTCACCAACGGTAGCCTGGGGGCCCCGGCTTTCCAAAAGAATGCCCTGTACTTTGGAAACCCTGCCCACACATTTGATAGGATCGGTACTCTCCGCGGCCTTCCGGTATTTGGCGAATATGGTTTCCAAATTAAACCTCTTTGCCGGCCTGGGGTCTTTCCTGGCCGGGGACTCCGGGGCCGGGTTTTGATCTGATCCTGATAGGGGAAATTTCCAGTATCCGGGCCTCAAGTTCCGCAAGCTGGCTGGCTATGCGGGCATCGATCTCACCAAAGTCGGTCTCGATGATGCAGCCCCCGCTGTCAACGGTAGAATCTTCCTGTACCTGTATATCTTTCACACCTTCCAGCATCTGAATAAAATTTTTGGTATGTTCGGTGGTCAACTTGAGATCCGCCATATTCACCCGGATAATCAGGTTTCCCCGGGTCTTTACCTTACGCAGGGCCTGAACCACATTTTGGAGAACCACGGTCCTTTGGCTTTCGGTGATCGTTTTTACCACCTTGCGGGTAAGGATAAGTACCAGATCAACAATTTCCTGCTCGGTTTCCGCAAGAATATCTCCCCGTTTGTCCTGGGCCCGCTCAAGAATCGTCTGGGTACGCTGGATAAGTCTTTCCACTTCCGCCTTGCCCTGGGCATAACCATCCTCTTTTCCTGCCGCGGCGGCCGTTTCCAGGGCTTCTTGCTTCTCAGACTCCAGGGTTTTGCGGCATTCTTCTTCAAGCCTGAGTATCTTGTCTTCGGTCTCGGCGGTAATCCTCCGGGCCTCCGCTTCGGCGGATTTCTTCGCTTCTTCCCCTTCTTGTGCTTTAAGTTCCGCCTCATGAGCAGCCTGTTCCCGGGCATCGGCCACAATCTGATCCGCTTCGGCATGGGAAGATGCGATCAGCGATTCCCGCTCCAGCGCCCACTGGGACTTGAATGCCTCCGCTTCCCGCCTTAGATCTTCGGCCGTAGGACCCGAATATATTTCCCGGGGGCTGACAACCTCCGCCTCCTCTGCTTTGGGGGCAAGGTGGGCCAGTTCCGCAAAGGAAGTGGGGGGGGCCAGGACTATCTGCGGTCCGTTGCGTGTAATCTCATGTGATCTAAAAACTGTTTTCGCCAAAATAGATTCCCTGCAAACTCCAAAAACGGTTTATCAAGCGGATTATCAGACAACCAACTCATCTTCGCCTGAACGGGCAACCACGATCTCTCCGGTATCCTCCAAATGGCGGATAATAGAAACGATCTTCTGCTGGGATTCTTCAACATCCTTAAGGCGGACCGGTCCCATAAATTCCATGTCCTCTTTGAGCATACCGGCGGCACGTTTGGACATGTTACGGAATATTTTGTCCTGTACCTCCGTGTCCACCGATTTCAGGGCCTTGGAAAGTTCCTGGGAATCCACCTCCCGCAGTACCTTCTGAATAGCCCGGTCGTCCAGCATAACAATATCCTCGAAGACAAACATCCGTTTTTTAATCTCCTCCGCCAGTTCCGGGTCCTCATCTTCCAGAGCCTCGATAATCTGTTTTTCCGAAGCCCGGTCCACAAGGTTAAGAATCCCTACGATGCTGTCAACACCGCCGGCGGTGGTATAGTCTTCACTGGACAGCGTAGAGAGCTTTTTCTCCAGTACGCGTTCTACCTCCCTCAAAACTTCGGGACTGGTACGGTCCATAGTAGCGATACGGCGGGATACATCAGTTTGCACCTCGTTAGGCAGATTCTGCAAAATTACCGATGCCTTGTTCGGTTCCAAATATGCCAGAATAAGGGCGATGGTCTGGGGATGTTCCTGCTGAATAAAGTTCAACAGGTGGGCAGGATCGGTACGGCGGATAAAGTCAAAGGGTCTTACCTGCAGGCTGGAAGTGAGCCGGTTGATAATGTCGATGGCCTTCTGGCTTCCCAGGGACTTTTCCAGAAGTTCCCGGGCATAGTCGATACCGCCGGTCGTAATGAACTGATTAGCCATCATCAGTTCCTGGAATTCCTGGAGGACGGAGTCTTTTTGATCCGGTTCGATGGTCTCCATCCGGGCAATCTCAAAGGTCAGGGTTTCAATCTCATCCTCCCGCAGGAACTTAAAGACCTCCGCGGAAATTTCCGATCCAACGGAAACAAGAAAGATAGCCGCTTTTTGCCGCCCGTTGAATTCTTTGCCGCCCTTTTTTTTACCCCCCGGCGGAGCCGAAACCGCCGCTCCGCCTGCAGACGCCGCTGCTTTTGCCATTTTTTATTCCTCCAGGAGCCAGGTTCTGATAAGCTGGGCCACATCTTCAGGATGTTCCTTTGCCATATTGGCGATGTTTTCCTGAAGATCCATCCGCGCCCGCTCTTCCACGGAGATGGACACATCCACCCCCTCCTCTTCCGCCTGGGCAATCGCGCTTTCCCGGATTGCCTGTTCCCGCCTGGCCCGCTCATCCTCGGCAAGCCGGCGCCGCCGTTCCATCTCCCGGCTGATCGCCCGGAAAACAATAAAAGAAATCAACAGTACAATCACGCCGATAAGAAATATCACCAAGGTGGTCCTGAACTGTTTCTGCCGGAAGAAAGCGGAATCCTCGTCTTTGAACTGGGCGGTTCTGTCGAAGGGAATATTTTGGACCGTTACCGAATCTCCGCGGCCGGCGTTGTATCCCACCGCGTTCTGTACCAGGAGCTGGGCGGATCGCAGTTGTTCGGAGGGTACGGGAATGTAGTCCCGTTCAATGGAACCGTCGGCGGCAATCTGGGGATTCTTCTTTTCGTCGTACTTCCACTTCCACTGCCCGTCAATGTTCACCGAAACGGTAACCCGGTCTATCCGGGGACTCCGCTCCTCCTGGGATTTTTCACTGTTGACTACCTCGTTGTGGACCCTGGTCTCCTGGACCATCTTGCCGAAAAGATTCGACATATCCTTAAAGGCGGGGGGGGTTTGTCCTTCCACGCCGGCGGGACCTTCAGGGTTAAAGCCGGTCCCCTCCCAAGTGGTGCCGGAAGTGCTTTCCGAAATAGTAAGGGAGTCCAGCAGTTCCGAATCGTCGTAGGGCAGTCCGGGGGTCCTCTCCTTTTTGACAATGGGAGAGTAGGTTTCCCGGGCGATGCTTTTCTGGGACATGTCCATGTCAATCTTGATGTTAAGATCACGGACCCGGTCGGAACCAAAGGTTACCTGTAAAGCGCCAAGAATTTGGGCGCGGTATTTTGCCTCCAGCGACTGGATAAGTTTGTTTTCCCGTTCAATCAAAACAAGCCGGTCGGCGGCCGCCATATTCTCAAAGTCGTTGAGTACGTTCCCGGCCTGATCGGTGATCACAATGTTGGTATCCGTCAAGCCTTCGATGGCGAAACGGAGCAGTTTTTGAATCCCTTCGATCTTTTTACGGTTGGTGATGATGTCGCTGCCCGGCCTGGGGGTAATGATAACGCTGGCGGTGGTAGGATTTTGTTCGGAGCTAAAGAGAGTCCGCTCGGGAAAGACTACCGTTACATTGGCGTCATCCACCTCGTCCAGGGCTTTGATATGATCCGTAACCATCCGGGTCTGGGCGCGGCGAAAGTTGACATTCCGTTCAAAATCCGTAAGGGTCCAGCGTTCCTGGTCAAAGATCGACCACGGATCCGTCCCCGAAGGAATCAGATCTTCCCTGATAAGGATAGAGCGAATCCGCCGCGCCGTCTGTTCATCGGCAACCTGGATCACCCCCGCGGCCGTTACCTGGGCTCGTATTCCTTCCTGGTTGATTCTGGTTATGATCTGATCACGAACCGCTTCATCCTGAATGGGCACGTCAATGACCGATACCATAGTAGGGACCGAAGAAACCGAAAGCAGGGCGACGATACCCACTATTCCCGCCAGTACTATTACCCCGATGATAATCCGCTGGACCAAAGAAAATTTGGTCCAAAGCCCGCGAATTTGGGCTGCAAATTTTTTTAACCACTCCATATTCCCCCCCCCTGATAAAGCAAGCCGTGGGATTCCCACTAATTACTTCTCACTATCTTGTATTGATAATATCCTTCCAGCCCTGAACCAGACGGCTTAAAATATTGCGGGTAATATCCAGGGACATGCTTGCCTTGGCCTGGGCAATGGTCAGATCGTGAATGTCCACCGAATCCGGTTCGGTAATAGCTTTTTGCGCCAATTCGCCGGCAAAGACATCCGCCGCCGACACCTGATCCAAAGCCCGGAGCATGGATTCCTCAAAAGACCCCGCCCGGGTTACCGCCCCCGCGCCGGTAATATTTTCAAGGCCGATAACGCTTTCCCCCGTTTTCCCGGTAAAACCGCCCGCCCTGGTAAAGGCATCGGCGCTCATGTGTTTTTCGTGGGTAAGCCTCATGGCCAGGTAATCACCGCCTGCCATGTTGATACTTGTTACACTCATCATTCCCTCCCCTTCATTTTATTGCGGCGGCTGTTACCGGCCGCCTATTTCAAGGGCCCGCTGAAACATCGACTTAGATCCGTCAATGATCGAGGCATTGGCCTCGTAAGCCCGGCCCGCGGCAATAAGATCAACCATCTCGGTAACAATATCTACGTTGGGCATTTCCACATAACCTTCCCTGGGTCCCGACTTAATCGCGTCGGGGTGGGTCGGATCGTAGACCAGCTTGTTTTCCGATGTGGTATCCTTTTGTATCTCAAGGACCCGCACCCCCTTTCCCGTGCCGTTATCCAGAGAATCGGGCAAAAACGGGGATCGCCAATAGGGACCCTCGGTAACGGGCCGCATAATCACCCGGCTCCGGCGGTAGGGCCCCCCTTCGCTGGTACGGGTAGTGGACGCGTTGGCAATGTTATCCGCGATTACATCGTGGCGGAGCCGCTCGGCGCTCATCCCCGTGGCGGCAATGCTGATCGAATTAAAAATTCCCATATACGTTCCCCCTTATAGATTACCGCAGAGCCCTGCTTACCTGGTCAAATTCAAAAGCCGCCGCCTGGGCCAGCAGGGTATAACTCATCTGATTTTCCAAAGCCCCCATCAGTTCCTGTTCAGGGTCCACATTGTTCCCGTTAGTATTATAGGTCGTGGTATAGTCCAAAACCCGCCGCGGCTGTACGTCCCGGTAATCCTGTTCCCGCCAGTTGGAGATATGCCTTGGATCGGTCAGGTTCAGTTCCAGGGCGGGCCGGTTTTTTCCGGTGTCCAGCGCCCGCTTCAGTTCGGACTCGAAGTTCACCACCTGCCGCTTGTAGTCGGAAACCTGGGAATTGCTCATGTTATGGGCAATCACATCCCGGCGGATAAGGCTGGCATCCATAGCCCGGTGCAGAAGATCTACCGTTTTTTCAAAATTATTCGTTATCATGGTTCCGGTCCTCCCCTTTGATCATCGGCCCGTTTTTCGTTCCGGTTTAGAGTATATACCTGCCTAAATCCTGATCCTTCACTATCCCGGCAAGTTTTTCATCAACATACTCCGGGGTAACGGATATTACCGCCGGGGCAATGTCGGGCGCCTCAAACGAAAGCTCCTCCAGCAGGGCTTCCATGATTGTATGCAGCCTCCGGGCCCCGATATTTTCCAGCCGGGAGTTTACATCCGCCGCCAGGGCGGCAAGCCGCTTTATGGCGTCGGGACTAAAGTTAATCTGGATTCCCTCGGTGGCAAGAAGCCCGACGTACTGTTTGGTCAGGGCGTTTTTGGGTTCCGTAAGGATCTGCAAAAATTCCTCTTCTCCCAGAGAATCCAGTTCCACCCTGAGGGGAAAACGGCCCTGTAATTCGGGGATCAGGTCCGAAGGCTTGCTGATATTAAAGGCCCCCGCGGCAATAAAGAGGATATGGCTGGTATTCACCGGCCCCCACTTGGTATTGACCGTGGCCCCTTCCACAATCGGGAGGATGTCCCGCTGCACTCCTTCACGGCTTACATCGGGACCGCCGCGCTGGCCTTTGACCGCAATTTTATCAATTTCGTCAATAAAAACGATTCCCGTTTCTTCCACCCGCTGCCGGGCTTCGTCGCTTACCCTGTCCCAATCGATAAGTTTTTCCGCTTCTTCGTTGATCAGAACCTCCCGGGCCCGTTTAACGCTGAGGACCTTGTTCTTCTGAGTCCCCCCCAGGACGCTGACCAGTTCGGAAATACTGGTTCCAAAATCACCCATGCCGGCCATCATGTCCATTCCGGGAAGCTGGGGAGTTTGGCTGACCGAAATTTCCACGGTGCGATCCTCCAGCTTTCCTTCCCGGAGCATGGCCCTGAGTTTTTCCCGGGTAGACCTGTCCTTTTCGACGGTCTCCTTGCTGGGCCCCGCTTCGGCGGCTTCGGGAACAGCCTCCGCCTGGGGCGGGTTTTCACTGTTCGCCGAATGCTTAAAAATAGGTATGCCTACCTGAATAGCCGCCCCCATAATCCCCGGCTCCCCGGGATTGTTGATGGAGAAGGGGCGGACCATGGAACTGGGCTTTGGTTTTGTTTCCCGGTTTTTTTTACCGGGCAGCAGAAGATCCAGCAGGGCTTCTTCCGCCCTTTTTTCCGCCTCCACTTTTACCTTTTCCTGCATCTCCTGTTTCACCATTTGGAAACCGACGGCCGCAAGGTCCCGAATCATGGATTCCACATCCCGGCCCACATAGCCTACTTCGGTATACTTGGTGGCCTCTACCTTGATGAACGGGGAAAGGACCAGTTTCGCGAGCCGGCGGGCAATTTCGGTTTTCCCCACCCCTGTGGGACCGATCATGAGGATGTTCTTGGGGGTAATATCTTCCCGCATATCCGGGTCCAGCTTGAGCCGCCTGACCCGGTTCCTCAGGGCCACCGCCACCGCCCGTTTGGCCTTTTTCTGCCCTACGATATACTTATCCAGTTCCGCTACAATTTCCCGGGGCGAAAGTCCTTCCCCCCGCAGAGCTGTCTTATCCGCGTCCGTCCGGTTTTCTATTACGATCTTATCTCCCATTATGACAACCTTACCTTTGTGCGGCCGGAGGCCGTACCGCAAAATCAAACATAAAACACAGCTTCATGACAACTCCTCCACGACGATCTGCCCGTTGGTATAGATACAGATGTTACCCGCGATACCGAGACTCTTTTTTGCAATTTCCACGGCGGAAAAATTGCTCCCTTCCAGATAAGCCAGGGCCGCGGCATAGGCATAGTTCCCCCCGGAGCCGATGGCAAGGGCATCCTGCTCCGGTTCAATCACATCCCCGGTCCCGGATACAAGCAGGGTAGCGGTAATATCCGCCGCCAAAAGCAGGGCTTCCAGCCGCCGCAGGGTCCGGTCGGTCCGCCAGTCTTTGGCAAGTTCCACGGCCGCCCTGCGGAGATCCCCGGAGTACTCCTTGAGCTTTTCCTCAAAACGGTCAAACAACGTAAAAGCATCGGCGGTGGCGCCGGCAAAACCGCAGAGGACCTTTCCGTCTGAAAGACGGCGTACCTTACGGGCGTTGTTCTTCATCACCGTCTCTCCCATCGTTACCTGTCCGTCTCCGGCCATAGCAACTTTGCCGTCACGACGTACTACCAGTACCGTAGTAGATCGTATCTGCGTATCCCTGTTTTTCTTCACTCTCCGCTCCTCCCGCATCTAACCATGCGGATGTGCCTTTGCGTAAACTTTCTTGAGCCGTTCAATATCCACATGGGTATAGCGCTGGGTAGTAGAAATACTGGCATGACCCAGAAGTTCCTGTACCACCCTTACATCGCAGCCCGAATTTACCAAATGTGTAGCAAAACTATGGCGTAGGCTGTGCGGGTGGATATGTTTACCCAGACCGGAACGCTCCGCGTATTTGGTGATAATCCACCGTACACCGGGAACCGAAATGGCCCCGCCGTTACGGTTGACAAACAGCTTATCTACAGGATTCTTCTTGTCCGCCTTGATTCGATTCTGACGCTCCGGCAGATAGACCGCAAGGGCGTCCCGTGCCTCATCGGAAAAAAATACAAAGCGCTCCTTGTTCCCCTTGCCGATAACCCGTCCGCCCCCCAGGCCCGGCTCAAGTTTGGGCAGGGAAAGGGAAACCAGTTCGGAGATCCGAAGCCCCGCGGAATACATGGTCAGGATCAGGGCCTTATCCCTGGCAGGCCACAGAATCCCTGCGGTTTCGGGAAGCACGGCGAACCGGGCCATTTCCGGTTCCCAGAGAAAGCTGGGCAGACTCTGGGGACTCTTGAGGTTCCGCAGGGTACTGCAGGGGTTGTCCTGCCGGCGGCCAAAGCGGACCAGCCAGCGGTAGAAGCCCCGGATGGAAGACAGCGCCCGGTTCACGCTTACCGCTGCGGCCCCTTCCGCGCTTTGATCGGCAATAAAACCCCGCAGTTCCCTGACACTCAGCGCCTCAGGATTCAGGCAGAGATTGGCGCAATAATTGACAAAATGGGCCAGATCCTTCCTGTACGCTTCGATAGTCCGGTCCGATATTCCCCGTACCGCCTTCAAGTAAGAAAGGTATTCCTGGGTTACAGCGTTCTCCGCAGGGGGAAGACCAGCGCCTTGATCCGCATTATTCTTCATCATTTTTACCGCCTTCCCCGGTATCGGCGCTTTCCAAGTCCCCGTCATCGCTGTGAAGATAATCACACTCAGGATTGATGCAGGCCTTGTGGTAGCCGTCTTTCTTGTCGTACTTTTCTACCAGGAACTGGCCGCACTTGGGACAGTCCTGGTTAATGGGTTTATAGTGGCTGATAAAATCACAATCCGGATAATTTGTACAACCGTAAAATTCCTTGCCCCTGCCCCGGTTTTTCCGGGCCACAACATCGCCGCCGCATTTGGGACACTTTGCCAGCGGGATAGATTTAGTATTTCTGCACTCGGGAAAACCGGAACAGGCAAGGAAGAATCCAAAACGGCCCAATTTTTTTATCATGGGTTTTCCGCATTTTTCGCAGACATAATCGGTGGGCTCGTCCAGGGAGCCCTTGTAGGATTCCAGAGTCCTCCCCACCGTATCCAGGCGGTCCTTAAAAGGGTCCCAAAATTCCCGAATCATGTCCGGCCACTTGATGGCGCTGTCTTCCACTTCGTCAAGTTTGTTTTCCATATCGGCGGTAAAGGCGGCATCCACATAATGGGGAAAATATTCTACCAGCATATCATTTATCAGCCTGCCCAGAATCGTGGGAACAAGCTGCTTGTTGGACCGGGTTACGTAGTAGCGATCCAAAAGTACCGAAATTATCGGCGCGTAGGTAGAAGGCCGGCCGATGCCTTTTTCTTCCAGAACCCGCACGATGGACGCGTCGCTGTACCGGGGCGGTCCCTGGGTAAAGTGCTGTTCGGGGTGGAATTTATCCACCTTCACCTTGTCGCCGGTCTTGAGCGGCGGGCAGGGATTGCCCTTTTCATCTTTACCGGACAAAAGCTTGATGACCTTGTAAAATCCCTTTTCAATAAGTTTGGTCCCCGTGATCCTGAACAGCGCCTCCCCTGCGGCAATATCAACGCTCAGGGCGCGGTTTTTGGCATTGGTCATCTGACTGGAAACAAAACGTTCCCAAATAATTGTGTAGAGCCGCAGTTGATCCCGGCCCAAATATTCTTTTATTGAATCGGGGGTATAGTTCACAAAAGTAGGCCGAATCGCCTCGTGGGCATCCTGGGCTTTTTTCCCCACCGAATATACGTTTGGCTTTTCAGGAAGTTCACCGGGATAGTTCTTGCCCAGCCAGTCCCGCAGATCGTCAAGGGCAGTCTGGGATACCCGCACCGAATCGGTACGCATATAGGTAATAAGCCCGACACGGGAAGCGCCGAGGTTAATTCCTTCATACAACTGCTGGGCCACCTGCATAGTCTTGCGGGCCGTAAAACCCAGACGGTTGGCCGCGGTCTGCTGCATCTGGCTGGTAGTAAAGGGAGGCCGGGGCCGCACGATCCTGTCGGTTTCCCGGACTTCCTGAACCACACATTCGGCATCCTTGATTTCCGCGATAATTTTTTCGACAGAATCTTCGCTTTTTAGATCCGGTTTAAGACCCTGCCAGTTTACCAGTTGGGCGGTAAAATTTGCCCGGCCAACTTTAAAATCCGCGTCCAGAGTCCAGTATTCTTCCGGGGTAAAAGATTCTACTTCCTTTTCCCGCTCGCAGATTATCCGCAGAGCCACGGACTGCACCCGTCCCGCAGAAAGGCCGTTCTTTACCTTTTTCCACAGCAGCGGTGAAAGATTGTAACCCACCAGACGATCCAAAACCCGCCGGGCCTTTTGCGCGTTCACCAGGTCTTCGTTAATATCCTGGGGTTTAATCACCGCGTCCAAAACAACCTGGGGGGTAATTTCGTTAATACTGATCCGCCGGACGGGGACCTTGTCGGTCTTTGCTGAAATGGCATTCCGCAAATGCCAGGCAATGGCCTCCCCCTCCCGGTCCGGGTCGCTGGCCAGGAGAACCATACCGGATTTTTTCGCATCCCCCTGGAGTTCCTTCAAAAGTTTTGAGCGGCCCCTGACGGTAATATATTCAGGCTCAAAATTATGATCCACATCAATGGCAAGCCGGGACTTGGGCAGATCAATTAAATGGCCTATACAGGCTTTTACGATATAACCGGACCCAAGAATTTTCTGAACCGTCTCCGCCTTGTGGGGAGATTCCATAATAATAAGGGTCTTTTTTTCAGGCGTCTTACCGGCTTTCTTGGGGGCCTTGCGGGGAACGGTCTTCTTGGGCCTGGTAGTTTCAGTTTTACTGTTTTTTGTTTTTACTGCCATTCAGTTTTTCCTTACAAACCGGATAAAATCATACGGGCTTTACCGTATCACCAACCGCCGGGCCAGAGAATCGGCAAGCGCCCTGCCGGCAGAACCGGCCTCATTGCGGGACTCTTTTTTCTCCTCAAGGCCCCACTCTTGTAATATATCAGAAGCGGAGGAAATAATCTTAGCCCCGTCTTCCACAAGACGGGCGGTTCCCTCGGCTTCCAGACCCGCGGATGCAACCCAGAGATCCCGTCCCTGTTCCAGGGCCAGGCGGGCGGTTATCAGGGCGCCTGATTTGGCGGGGGCCTCCGCGATCAGAGTCCCCCGGGACATGGCGGAAATGATCCGGTTCCGGGCGGGGAAATGCCACTTTTGGGGCTTTGTCCCCGGGGGATATTCCGAAAAAATCGCTCCGCCTCCCTCCAAAATTTTCCGGGCCAATAAACGATTCGAGGAAGGGTAAATTTCATCGGCCCCGGAACCCAGGATCGCATAGGTCCCGGCCCCTCCCTCCAAATTTCCCCGGTGGGCCATAGCGTCAATGCCCAGGGCAAGTCCCGAGACCACCGAAATACCCTGGACCCCAAGGGAACGGCTTATATCAAAGGCCGCCTTCAAGGCCGGCCCGCGGGGTTTCCGGGTTCCAACCACGGAGACCATCGGCTTGTCTCCGTCAGGCAGGGCGCCCCGGTAAAACAGCAGGGCCGGCGGATCGTAGATCTCCCGAAGCAGCGGCGGATAGGATGCCGACACCAGGGATACCCATTGGATACCCCGCTTCACCGCGTTTGCGGCATCCCGTTCCGCGGAAAAACGAACCGCATCCATACCGCCGAACCCTTTAAGGGGACGGCCGGTCAGGACCTCCAGATCACGATCCGACAGGCGAATCAGATCGTCTTCCCCGCAGAGTTTTTTACAAAGTTCCCCCCGCTCCACCGGCTTCAGGCCGGGAATACGGATTATCATCAGATCAAGCAGACCGCGGTCCATTATCTCATCTGTCCTAAAACATAGTCCCGGTTATTCCGGGCTTCCGTTTTTTGGGTAGAATCCTTCGTAGACACTATAATACGGTCGTAGAGATCCACCGCTTTCTCGTAAGAAACGGTCATATAATACGCGCGGGCCAGGGCAAACATGGCGTCCACATCCCGCTCCATAAGTTCCAGATATTTTTCCAGATGGGGAATTGCTTCCTGGGGACGGTCCAGCTCAAAAGTATAAAGTATCCCCAGGCCATAGCGGGGCTTGGCGTAACCATTGTCAAGTTCAATAGCCCGCTGGTAAGCCCGCTCGGCCATAGCAAAGTAATGATCCCTTTCAGCCTGAATTCCTGCCGAAGATGAAAACCCCAGCGAATTTTTCGCCACGATGGCGGCGGAAACTCCGGTAAGATAAAACGGGGTCGGGTCTTCGCCGTTGTAACGGATCGACATATCAAGCGCATCAAGCGCATCCCGGTGCATCCCCCGGTCGGCCAGCCGCACCGCCAGTATTTTCCAGTAAGCGCCGGTTTTGGCGGCGTCCCGCGCGTGTTCTTCGACAGCTTCCCCGTAAATAGCGATGGCTTTACGGAGTCCGTCAATTGTATCGGGAGTTCCCCCCCGGGGACTCAATTCCGCAACGCGTCTGGCCAGTTTGTAACTGCTTTTTTGCCGTTCAATAAAATACAGCCCCAGGATTACGCCGGCAATCGCAAGGAATACCACCAGAGCCGTTATCTTTTGCCGGTTTCCTTTCATGTTTTTATCTCCCGCCGGGCTTCCCCCAGATTGGGCAGGAATTTCCGGTGGCTTTCCCTGAGCAGGGAAACATTCACATGGGTATAAATCTGGGTAGTCGCCAGATCACTGTGCCCCAGCAGTTCCTGTACGGAACGAAGATCCGCTCCGCCGGAAAGCAGTTCGGTAGCAAAACTGTGCCGCAGCGCGTGGAGATGGGAACTGGTCCCCGCCAGGGAAGTAAGGCGGGCGTAGTTTTTCCATATCCCCTTCCGGGATAAACGCTTCCCGGAACGGCCGACAAACAGGGCCCGGCTGTGCTGATGTCTTACAAGCATCGGCCGGGACTCCTTCAAATAACGCCGCAGCCAGAACGTAGCCACATCCCCAAAAATCACCAGCCGTTCTTTGTTTCCCTTACCCTTCACCCGGGCAATTCCGCCTCCCGAAGCGCCGGACCCGGGTTCCGGTAAATCAAGGTCCCGCAGGTCCAGGGACACCGCCTCCGAAACCCGGATACCCGCAGAATAGATAAACTCAAAGATGGTCCGGTCCCGCAGGCCCAGGGGAGTTTCACTGTTCACCACGTTAAGAAGACGTTCCACGGTTTCCCGGGAAAGTACCTCCGGCAGACGCAGGGGCTGCCGGGGCATTTCCAAAACGGAGGCAGGGTTATCGGTCCGGATCGACTCATCCATAGTGAAGCGGAAAAAAGATCTCAGCGCGGAGATCGCCTTTGCGGTAGACCGGGAATCGATGCGATCGATCTTCCGGCGTTTATCCAGATACCTGGACAGACCGGAAGAATCTACCAAATCCAGTTTCAGTCCTTCTGCGGCAAGCCAGTCCAGAAAACGCCGGGCCTCCGTCCGGTATGTTTCCGCCGTCAACGGGGAACGGCGTTCCTGGGCAATAAGCCGTGAGTAAAACTGATCGTACAATGCCGTGCCTGCCACTCCTTATGAACCTTCCGCATTGAATAAATCAGAATTCAACTGGGAATACCTTGAAGGCTGACGAATAACGGCAGGAACATCCAGATCTTCTTCGGAGTAGGCGCCGTTCCGGCGGGAAAGAAAATCGGCTTGTTTGACGGTAGAACGATCCCGAATTTTCTGCCATTCGTTAATATCGATAAAATCGGTTTCCCGGGGTTTTACCGGTTCACCGGCGGCGCCGGATTTTTCATGCTGCGAATTCTTGCTGCTAAAACCGGTGGCAACAACGGTAACCCGCAGGTTATCCTCCAGTTTTGGATCCAGGGTAACGCCGTGAATCACCACGACGTTGGGATCAGCATTATTGCGGATAATATTGATTACCTCATCAAGCTCCATCAGGGAAAGATCGGCGTTACCCGCCACGTTTACCAGAATACGGGTGGCCCCCTCGATGGTGGTTGCCTCCAGCAGGGGATTGTCGATGGCCTTTCTCGCCGCCTCGGCGGCACGGTTTTCCCCCGCGCCGAAACCAATGCCCATCAAGGCATCCCCCTGATTTTTCATCGTGGATTCCACATCCGCAAAGTCTATGTTGACAAGTCCGGGCTGGGTAATTAGATCGGATATACCCTGCACCCCCTGGCGAAGCACGTCGTCGGCTATCAGATAAGACTGAACCAGAGGAGTCTTCCGGTCCACCATGTTAAGTAATTGCTGATTCGGAATGGTAATCAGGGTATCCACCGCGTCCCGCAGTTTTTTGATCCCCTCTTCCGCCAGAGTCATCTTATAGGCCCCTTCAAAATTAAAGGGCTTGGTTACTACCCCGACGGTCAATGCCCCTTCTTCCCTGGCGGCCTTGGCGATAACCGGAGCGGCTCCCGTCCCGGTACCGCCGCCCATACCGGCGGTAACAAAAACCATATCGGCGCCTTTCACGTGTTCCCGGATCAGATCAAAATCTTCGTTTGCCGCCTTCTCGCCTTTGTCCGGATTTCCTCCGGCTCCCCTGCCGCCGGTCAGTTTCTGACCAATTTGCAGTTTTACCGGGGCCATGCTTTTTTCGGCCAGATCCTGCAGATCCGTATTGACAGAAATAAACTCGACGCCTTTTAAGCCGCATTCAATCATCCGGTTTACCGCATTGGTACCGCCGCCGCCCGCACCGATAACCTTGATCATCGCCGGCGCAGGACCATACTCCTCATGAACCACAATATTCATTTTAGGTCTCCCAAATCTTTTTAGGCAATTTTCCCATGCCCAAGGTAACACTGCCGCCGGATTCGGTTAACCCGTCCGGCGCAGGTCCGTTAAAAAAACTCTTTCAGCCAGTCAACCAATCCGCCAATACCCCACCGTTTCCCCCCCTTTCCACTGGTCAGAATTTCCCCGCCCCATTCTTCCATCCCCCGGTTTTCCCGGGCATTCCCTTCCAACGCAAGACCTATGGCGGTGGCATACGCCGGATTACGGTACTCTTCCGCAAGCCCCGGCATGGGCAGGGGGTTCCCCACCCGCACAGGCATCTTAAAAACATGGGCCGCCAATTCCGCCGCTCCGGGAAGCATGGCTCCTCCGCCGGTAAGAACGATCCCCGCGCCCAGGGGACGGGAAAAAACCGGCTTGTCCAGTTTATCCTTTACCATCCGGTAGATCTCCTCCACCCTTGGACGAATAATCTCCAGAATTTGTCCCCGCGGTATGGGTACGGTAGGACGGCCCCCGATACCGGGAATAATCACATCGTCCCCCTCCAGAAAACCCTCCCAGCAGCAGCCGGCTTCAATCTTTACCTTTTCCGCATTCTCAAAAGAAATACTCTTGACAATTGAAATATCCCGGGTTATCAGCTCAGAACCCGCAGGAATAGTGTTGGTGGAGTAAGGAGCCCCGTCGGAGTATACCAGCAATTCTGTGGTCCCGCTCCCCAAATCGACCAGCGCCACCCCCATATCCTTTTCTTCCTCGGTAAGCACCGAACGGCCGGCAGCCAATGAGCGGAGAATCAGATCGTCCACCCGGAAACCGGCGCGGTTGACACATTTGATAAGGTTCTGGGCGCTGGTACTTGAACAGGTGATGATATGCACCTCCGCCTCAAGCCGTATCCCCAGCATGTCCAGAGGATTACGGATTCCCTTTTGGTTATCCACAATATAGCTTTGGGGAATAACCTCCAGAACCTGCCGGTCCATAGGGATGTTCACCTCCCGGGCCAGATGGAGAACCCTGCTAAGATCCTCCGGCCCTATCTCCCGGGTTTCCCGGCCTTTCCCCGACACCGTAACAACACCGCGGGAATTAATGCCGTCAACATGGCTTCCGCCAATGCCGGTCCAGCAGCTATGGACCTCCCTGTCGCACATCGTCTCCGCCCCTTCAACGGCGGTAGACACGGAACGGAGCGTAGCTTCGATATTAACTACCACTCCCTTCTTCATGCCTGTCGAAGGGCAGCACCCGATGCCGATAATTTCAAGAATTCCCCTTTCATTGCGTTCTCCAATGACAACGCGCACCTTGGCCGTACCAATATCAAGGCCGGCCACCAAATTATCACTGGCCAGAGGAGACCTCCTTTAACTTATACGAAGCCGTTCCTGTTCTAAAATCAATCTCGTCGATTTCCTGATTTTTCGAACTCAACACATCAATCATAAGCATTACATAGCGCAGAGTTTCTTCGTTCAACACCGGTTCCAGCCGGACTCGTATGGGGCTGTGTACCGGATAAAGTATCAGATCAAAACCATCAAATGGTTTTTTATTGATCTTAATTTCCGATATGGCCCCCAGCAGCTCGCTGTCGGCATAGCGAATCCGGTCAAGGCTGGCAAACAAAGGCTGGTACAGGGCCGACAGGGGTTTATCATCCGCCAGGGGCAGGCCGGAAATAACCGGCATGGACCGGGTTCCGGAGGGAGCGCCGCCGGTTTTAAAAACAATTCCGTGGCGATCAAAATATACGGGAACCTGCCGCTCATCTATCACGGTGAAGGCCATCGCTACCGCCGCCCGGGGAACCAGCAGAATCTTTACCGTACCGGGAAACTGTTTGGTTACTCTGGCGGATTCTACTTCCTTTATCGTCTCCAGATTTTTTTCCACCGTCCGCCCGTTTACCGAAATATAGGAACTCCGTTCCCCAATACCGCCGCGGCTCAGTACTTCCGCCCGCTCCAGTCCCGGAATACTGGTAACATCAATGCGGGAAAGGGGCATGCAGGGACTGATCACCAGGAGCCAGATAAGTTCCAGCGCCAGGACAGAAGCGGCGGCAATAATAAGAACCTTAATCCCCTTTTCCAGCCCTCCGCCTTCACGGTTTTTCAATTCCTCCCCAATCCCCCCGCCGGTAATAGAATCAGAGAAGGCTTCCCCGGATGAAAATTTCGGATAGTTTAATTCACCTGGCATGTATACTCTCTCCGGCGCCGACAGAGGAAACGCCCCGGAACCTGGGGTCCTCCCGGCGGCATACATTCACGATAAATCCTGCCATGAACAGAGTAATCATCAGGGAAGTGCCCCCGGCAGAAAAAAAAGGGAGAGGAAGCCCGGTGGCGGGAAGGAATCCGGAAACCACCGCGACATTCAACATGACCTGGGAGATGATCATGGTTACGAGCCCGCAGGCAAAAAGCCGCCGGAAGGTACCGGCGGAGCGCAGGGCGCCCCGGTAACCAAGGCAGGCAAAAGCCCCGAAAAGAAGAAAAACAAGAACCACCCCAAAAAAGCCCGACTCTTCGGCAAAGGCGGAAAAAATAAAATCCGACTGTACCTCGGGGACGCTGGCTATTTTCCTGGTACCCTGCCCCAATCCCTTTCCCCAAAAACCTCCTGAAACAATAGTTCTGATGCTTGACCCGACCTGATAACCGGCGCCCTGGGGTTCCCATTCCGGCCTGAAAAAGCTGATAAGGCGCCGCAGCCGGTGTTCCTTGGTAAGAATTAGAAGGGTGGAAAGGGGCAAAAGCATTACAACCGCGGAAAAGAAATACCGCAGTTTGAAACCGGCCAAAAAAAAGATAATGACAGCATTTACCGCGATAAATACGGCGGTAGAAAAATTATTCTGCAGATAGATAATGATAAAAAACAGGGCGGTAATTAACACCGGTGGCAGCACCCCGGTAGAAAATTTACCAAGATCATCCTGCTTTTTATCAAAGATATGGGCCAGGTACAGGGGAAGTATCAGCTTTACCAGTTCCGACGGCTGGAAGGTCCAGTCTCCGGGGATTTTGATCCAGCGGCTTGCACCGTTCCTGGTGTCCCCGATGCCGGGAACAAAAGTAAGCACGCAAAAAATAATCGTAAGTATGACCAGGGGCTTTATCAGTTTCCGCAGCCCTTCAAGGTTCACACGGGAGGCAAGAAAAAACAATACCATTCCTGCCGCGCCCGCCTTTAACTGCCGGGACACAAAATGCAGCCCCCCGTCCCGGAAAAAACGGCTTGCAAAAGCATAAGACGAAGAATACAGAGTAACCAGTCCGATGCCGGTAAGGAGTAATACTGTGGCAATAAGAAGATGATTTCCCCCGGCAAAACGGGGCGATCTTTCTGCTTTGAACTGATACATCCCCGCCTCCTATTGTATTTTTAATGTGGATAGAGCTACGATGGCGAAAAGTCCCCCCAGTATCCAAAAACGAATCACAACTTTTGACTCGGCAATTCCCGCCAGTTCGTAGTGATGGTGTATCGGCGCCATGCGGAACACCCTCTTCTTCCGGAGTTTGTAGGAAACAACCTGTATTACTACCGAGGCAATTTCTAAAACAAATACTCCGCCAATAATAAGCACCAAAATCTCTTTTTTAATTATCAGGGAAATTGTGGCGACTATCCCCCCCAGGGACAGGCTTCCCACATCTCCCATGATCACTTCCGCGGGGTGGGCATTAAACCAGAGGAAGCCGACGCAGGCCCCCACCGCCGCCAGGCAGAACACGGTAAGCTCCCCCGAATCGGAAATATAGGGTATTCCCAAATATGAAGAATAGTCCGATCTGCCGGACAGGTAACAGAGAATTGCCAAGGCAATAAATACCAGAATCAGCAGCCCCGCCAACAGCCCGTCCAGGCCGTCGGAAAAATTTACCGCATTGCTTTCCCCCACGATAAGAAGTATTCCAAAGGGAATCCAGAGAAAGCCCATGTCAACTACAGGATTCTTGAAGAAAGGCAGGTAAAGACGGGTAATTCCTTCCCCGCCGTTAAAGTACAGAAACACTACCACCCCTGTGGCTACGGCAAACTGTCCGGCAAGCTTTGCCCAGGCGGGGAGTCCTTCAGAATTGCGCTTGGTAACCTTGAGGTAATCATCCAGAAATCCGATACACCCAAAGGCCGCAAAGGCAACCGCCACAAGAATAACCTTGACATTTGTAAGATCCTGCCAGAGCAGCATGGAAAACAGCACGGAAAAGATGATCATGACCCCGCCCATAGTGGGGGTTCCGCTTTTCACCAGATGCGTGGCGGGGCCGTCGGCTCTGATCGGCTGCCCCACCTTCAGTTTCCGCAGGGCCTCAATGATTACAGGGCCAAAAACATAGGTAACAAGCAGGGTGGTAAGCGCAGCGTAAGCCCCCCTAAAGGTTAAATACATAAAAACATTGAAGGGGGTAAAATATTTTGTCAAAGGATAGATAAATTCTAGAAACATATTCCCCCTCCCCGTTCCGTTCCGCCCAGAAGCACCGGATCAAGCCGTTCCAGGGCGCAACCCCGGGAGCCTTTTACCAGAACCAGATCCCCCGGTTCAACATATTCACCCAGGCCGGCACTAAGCTCGTCCATATTGTTGGTATGGAAAAACCGGACCGGTTTCCGTCCCGCCGCATTTCCGCGGTTTTCCGACAGAACCGCGGCGGCCTGTTCCATTTCACCGCCGTAGAGGAACACCATATCCGCAGCGGACCGGGTCAGGGCCCGGGCCAATTCCCGGTGAGCCGCCGCCGAGGCATCCCCCAATTCCAGCATGGAACCCAGAACATATACCTTCCGCCCCGGGTATTCCAGGGCGTCACAAAAGTCTACGGCCGCGGCCGTAGATTCGGGGTTTGCGTTGTAACAGTCCCGGATTACCGTCATATCCCCGGTAAAAATTTCACTGCGTCCGAAGAGGGGCCGCACCGATTCCAAACCCCGCCTGATGGCGGCGTCCCCTGCCCCTATTTCCCGGGCTATGGCGATTGCCGCAACGGCATCGGCCAGGTTGTGCTTCCCCGGAAGTCTGAAGCGGACCTTCTCCCCCGCCCAGGTAATCTCGCTGCCCGAAAGACCCAGGTCCCGCACCGGCCCCAGAGCTTCAAGACTCTCCGGGCCATAAAAGCGCGGGATACCCTTTAGACCTTCCGCCAGGACATCGCGGAATTCACAGTCCGAAGGGATCAGCGCAAGATCGCCTTCGTTTTGACAGCGGAAAATTTGTTTTTTTTCTAAAGCAATGCCCCTAAAACTGCCGATTTTTCCGATATGGGAAAGGCCTATGTTGGTAATAAGCGCGATATGGGGTTTCAGGACCCCGGCCAGTTCGGCTATCTCCTGCTTCCGGTTCATCCCAAGCTCAAATATTCCGGCCCGGTGAAAGTCCCGGACCGCAAAAACCGCCAGGGGAAGCCCTGTTTCGGAATTCAGGTTCAGCGGATTCGTCACGGTCTCCATCTCCTGACCGATGATGGCCGCGGCAATTTCTTTGGTGGTTGTTTTCCCGGAAGATCCGGTAATCCCAATTTTTACCAGGTTGGGGAATTGTTCCAGATAGGCCGCAGCGGCGTCCTGCAGGGCCCGGAGGCTGTCTTTGACCGCCACAAGGACCCTGCCGTAACGCTGGGCCGCCTCCTTTAAGCCCAGGACAGAATCTTCCAGTTTTGAACATTCTACCAGGGCGCAGGACGCTCCCGCCTTAAAAGCGGCTTCCACATAGCGGTGTCCGTCCTGAACGGATCCGGCGAGGGCGGCAAAAAGGGAACCGGGTTTTGCCTTGCGGGAATCGATACATACCGAGCCGAAGCCCGGCTGTCCAAGCCCCGGGCCAAAGGCGCGGCCGGAGACCGCCGCACAGAGACCGGCAAAATCCATAAGAACCGGGATTCCCGCCCTATTTCCCGGAGGACAATCCCGGAAATCCTTTCCGGAATCATGGACCTCCGGCTTTAGGCCGGGCCGGTTCAAGGCAGCATTCAAAATTCCCCCTCCCCCACTATTTTTATCTGCAAGACATTTTCCGGTCCAACACGGCTCAACCCGAGCTGGTCCTGGGCAATACGTTCAATCCGTTCCGAGGATGAAAGCATGGCAATAACCGCGATAAGCCGGTTGTTGCTTTCCACCCATTCCTCCTGCCCGGACTCAAGGGCAGCCGTTTTCTGCTCCAGGTCCATATACCGGACAGACTGCCAGGAGACCAGGGCCAGCAAAGCCGGTATAGTTAAAGCCGTAAAATAAACCAGCAAATACCGTTTCATCACGATTCGTCCTCAACAACATTTTTCTCCACCACCCGCAACCGTGCGCTGCGGGACGGAGGATTCACCCGTTTTTCCGCCTCCCCGGGAGCTACCCCCTTGGGAGTTAGAACGGTATACCTACCTATCGGTACTTCCGGGAAACAGGTACAGCCCCTGCCCTTGTGCCGGAATAATTCCTTTACCACACGATCTTCCAAACTATGAAAACTAATCACCCCCAGACGGCCTCCCGGTTCCAGGGCCAAAAGGGCGGTTTCCAAAAGTTCCCTAAGCCGTTCCGTCTCCCCGTTCACCGCTATGCGTAACGCCATGAAGGTTTTGGTGGCGGCGTGGACCGGGCCGTTCCGGTACGAAGCCGGCACCGCCTGTTCCACCAGTTCCCCCAAACTCCGGCTTGAACGAAGGGCGCCCCGTTTTCTCGCTTCCACTATCGCCCCGGCAATACGGCGGGAATACCGTTCTTCGGCGTTTCTGAACAGCAGATCCGCCAACTCATGCTCGCTCATGGCGGCAATTAGATCCGCCGCCCCCGGTCCCTGCCGGGGATCCAGCCGCATGTCCAAAGGCTCGTCTTTACGAAAGCTAAAACCCCGGCCGGATTTTTCATAGTGAAAAAGACTTATCCCCAAGTCGATAAGGATAGTATGGGGCCGCTTAAGCTCCTCAGGATAGGCCGCAAAAAAATTCTGCGCCCATCCCGAATAAAAGCGAATCCGGTCCCCAAATTCCTTGAGCCGTTCCCCGGCGATTTCCTGAATAGCGGGATCAATATCGATGCCAATAACTTTTAGATCTGGGAAGCGGGAAAGGAAGGCATAACTATGCCCTCCTTCCCCTAAGGTGGCATCCACCATCAAGTTCCCCCCCCCCTTACGGGGGGCAAGATACTGAATTACCTCCTCCAGTAACACCGGAGTGTGTACCGCTTCCATGCCGGACTGTTCCCCTCCCAAATCCCTAGGTATCCAGCTTGAAACGCCCCAAAGATCCCAATTTCCTCAGTACGTCCTTTGTCGCAGGCCGGTTTTCAGCCAACTGGGCCATTAACAATTCTTCGTCCCATACCTCCAAACGATCTTTTCGATTAAGGACCATACAATCCTTTTTTAACTCGGCATAACGCCTTATATGCGGCGGCATGGCAATACGGCCCGCCCTGTCAATTTCCGTTTCCATCTTCGGGACAATAAACCGGAACTCCAGCAAGTCCCGCTCGTCCTCGGTAAGCGTATCGGCGCTGGTGATCTGCCGGTACAACGGTTCCCAAATTTCAAACTTCATGATCCAGGCGCAGGTTTGCAGCCCCAGGGTAATCACCAGCCCCCCGGAATAGTTCTCTCTTAACTTGATGGGAATGCCGACCCTTCCCTTGTCGTCCAGCGTACTTGGATATGTTCCTCCGGCTTCTAATCCCATCCCACCTTTCCCCATGAAAAATGGCTAAATTTCGGGTTTCCCCACTGTTTTTCCAGTATCGTTTATTTGTTTTATTCAAGTCAAGGGAAAAATTAAGGGAAAAGCTCTATTACGAACAAAAAAGTTTCCGCCTTTCGCTACACGAATGTATGCGCCTGAATGGGCCAGCCACGGCTCACGGAATCAGGCTGCTTCGGCCGTTGTTACAATCGTGTTTGAACACTAATATTGGCCTATCTATGTTCATGAACGAGTATTTCATCGTCTTTCCCGAGGGGGATGTCCAGGAAATCCCTTCACGGCTCCCGTTAAACGCCGTAGTGGACATCAACGGGCAAACCCTTGACCTGCCCCTGCCCACAAACCGGATGATCGCCTTCCGGGTATACCGGATAAAGGCGGATGAAGGCCGGGGAAGCAGGGAAACCCTGCATTATCTGGAGCTTCTGAGCGCGGAAGAACTTCTCCCCTATGCGCAGCCCTGACCCTGCCATCGGGACCCGGCGGGAAAGCGGCCTTCACCGGGCCTTGAAATTCCGCTACAGCGGGCAAAACGGCCATACCGAGCAGGTCTGCGGGGAATATGTCTGCGACTGCATTACCGAAACCGGGGAGATTATCGAAGTCCAGACCGGGAGCTTTGGCCCCCTGAAGGAAAAACTCAAAAAACTGGCCGGCCGCCATCCGGTACGGATCGTCCATCCGGTCATTATCAACAAATACATCGAAACCTACGACACGGAAGCCGTGCTGCTGAGGAGACGGAAGAGTCCCCGGCGGGGCAGCCCCTGGGACCTGTTCAACAACCTGCTCTATGCCCCGGAACTGCCCCTGCTCAAAAGGGTTTCCGTGGAACTTGCCCTGGTTGACGTGCTGGAACGGAGGGTCCAGGACGGCAAGGGTTCCTGGCGCCGGGGCAGGGTCAGCATTGCCGGCAGGGAACTGACGGGCTGGCACGAATCGATAGTCCTGAAAAAGCCCGGAGACTACCGCCGTTTTATCCCCGCCGCCAAAAACGGGGATTTTACCGCCGCTTCCCTGGCCCAGGAAGCGGGAATTCCCGCGGCATTGGCGCGAAAAACCCTCTATGTCCTTGGAAAAATGGGAGTTGTGGAACGAACCGGGAAAAAAGGGCGGTCCTATACTTACCGGGCAGCGGGGACACGGCGGATTTCCCAAAGTCCGGTCAAAGGTCTAAACTTGACCGGGGGTTCCGGGTCAAAAAAAAGGCGGTAACCACGTTACCGCCTTTTACCGGAGGGTTCTAAAGCCGCCTTCCAGACAATGCCTACCAGGAATCCGGCATGTCGTCGGGGTCCCGGTTATTTTCGGTAAACAGATCCGTTACCGCCCTCATGTCGTCAAAGTAGACATAGTAGCTGCCGAAGGCTTCCAAGGGGTCGGCCCTGATTACCAAACCGGTAACCATAATCCCCATGCTGTTGAAGTAGTGGTAATCCCGCTGAACAACGCCGTTCCTGCCGTCATCCGCCGCCGGAGGGACCGCTACGGTCAGTTTTCTCCAGCCGGGAAAATCCAGCTTACCGACATAAAGCTCAAAGTCGCGGCCCAGAAAATCCCGAATCTGCAGGTACAGATCGTGCCTGAAATTCCTGCCGGCCACCCACAAAGATATAGTCTTTGTGATCCCCTCTATCGGGATGGGCCGCTGGGGCCGGAAGTATATCGACGTATAGCCCCGGCGCAAAAAATCGATCCGGGTACCTAAAACATACTTTTCGGGTATCTGGAACTGTTCTTCATCCTCCAGGGGGACCTTGGCCGCGGGGCCGCCGGCGAAGAGCCGGCTTGTACTAAAACCGTCATCCGGGGAGATATGGGAAGTCCAGTATCCTTCCATTTCAAATTTATCAACGGAGACCTCTTTTAATTCCAGACCCTGGTTAGGTTCCGTACCGATTTCCGTAGGTTCGGCAACGCCAACCTCGTTTTGAGCGAACAGCGACACAGCACAGAAAAGAACCAAAACGGACAGAATAACACGTTTCATTTACAGGGCCTCCTTAGTTACCCGCCGCAGACCAAAGTTCCTGCACATGGCTGGGATCCGCCAGATCATCACCATCATAGAAGGACTCAAAAGTATCGGCCAGCACCTTGAATTGATCCAAATACACATAAAAATCACCGGGCGCCTCGGTGGGCCGGGTCCAAATCCGGAACTTCACAAAACGAAGACCGGCATAGTTAGGCAGGACCCGTTTGGACTGCCGGATACTGGTTGGGACACTCGCCCGCAGATTCTTCCAGCCTTTGTAGACAAGATCCCCCATTTGCAGCACATGAACAACCCCCTGGTAATCCCGGATATAGGCCTCCAGATAGATATCATGGTTGGCGCCCCAAAGCCAGGCATCCAGATACTGGACCCGGCCCGGAAGAGGAATTTCAAAAGCCGCCTCCTCTCCGTCGGCCCCGGCGGCCACCGGATAAATATCTATCCAGTTGTAGCCCGGACGCTGGAAATTACCCAAGATTCCAAGGGACCTATAGTCATTCCCCTGGCGGTTAGCTCCAAACAGCGCCTGGGGCCAGGCGGGAACATAGGTAAGCCTGGGATAACCTTCCATTTTGAATCTACTCCCCATCACCTGCCAGGAATACTCATACGAGTTAAGTTCCCCCCCGACAAGCCATTCGTGGGCGGTACTTCCGTCAAAAGCTTCTATGACAAACGCCTCGGAATTAATGGTAAGTTCATCAGAAAACCCGGAAATACCCGCCGCACATGCCAGAAGAATAAGACAAATAACCCTGAAACAACCCTGTTTCATCCAATTACTCCTTTCCACTCTGTTCCATACCAAAGACTGGTTTTATAGAGAAACCCTCGTCCAGGGAACGGTAAAACCATGAACATCGAAGATCATTATATTTCTTATCGGTTCTTTTGTCAAATTCACCAGAATAATCTACCAGAAAAAACCTGGAGGAGCCGGTGAATTGAAAGCCTTTTTCAGCTTTTCCCGCAATCCGGAATCCCCTACCCTGCCGGGGGGGATGCGGAACCTGGCGGGGACGGACGTTTCTCCCGCCGGGAAGGTGCGAAGGGCCCGGTATGCCAGAGCCCAGGGGGAATCATCGCCGATTACCTTGACTTTAGAAGGAGTTAGGGCGGAATCCATCCAGGAATAGAGCAGGGAGGGGACCTCGTTATCCCGGTTGAGGTATGCCTCCGCAGCCCCCCCCAGGACCACACAGCGAACCTGTCCCCAGGATGAATAACTTGAGGAGAGCTCCAGATAAACGGGAACAAGATTTTTGTTTTCTTCCTGCAAACCCGCAAGAAAAGCCTCCCGGTGTACCGGAAAATCCCGGTTTTCCTGAAAAACCAGCACGATCCCCCCCGCATCCCCCGCCAACAGCGCGGCGCAGCGGCCCGCCCGCCAGGAATTGAGGGGAGCATCCGGAAACACAAAGTCCGGCCCCCCTTCACCGGGGGGAAGACGATTCAAACCGTCCGAAGAACCGGGGCCCTGCCCGATAACCGTAACCCGGACATCTGGCCGCTGCCGGGCGTACCGCTCAAGGCCCCGGGAATAGCGGACAGGCCCCAAAACCGCCCCGGGACGCGTTTCCTTTTCCTCAATGGCAAACACCAGAGCCTCCGGGTTTGCGTTTTCCGCGATGGTAACCCGCTCCACCCGCCGGAAAAGCCGCAGGGAAAGATAAATCTGTTCCGTAAGGCCCCGTCTAAACCCGTAGAGGGCATCAAAACCGGTGTCGCTTACGAACAGGACCGGCGGCCGGTAAAAGAAAACCCCCGCCGCCGCAAGAACAAGCAGCGGAAGGCCCGCACGAACCGCGAGCCGTCCAAGCCGGGGTAAACGAAACTGTCTGGATCGGGAAAATTTCATAATATCTTATGCAGTGTAGTCTTTCCGGCCAACATTGTAAATTTGGCAGCGCTGCTACCCTGTAAACACTAAACGAAACGGAATCATGCGGCGCCTTTTCACCCGTTCCTATCCTAAGAATTGCTGCGCCGCCCTGCCCGCCGGAAAACGGCCGCCGCCCAGCAATTCCGAATTCAAAAAAAATTACGGCTCTTTTCGGATTTGGAATTTCGAATTCGGAATTGCTGCCCGCCGCCGGGCTTATCCCTGGCCGGCCTTTTTGCTATGGTTGGCGTACCAAAAATCCTGGATTCCGGGTGAAGCAGAGGGGATAACCATGTCAAAACAAGAACTTTCAGCCGTCCCCTCCGCCGGGCGGTTGGAACAAGGGGCGAAACTCCCCGGCGCCGTATCCCAGGCCCTGATGCTGGAAAACCGGCTGAGGAAACGGCACAAACACCTGGCTAAATGGGCCAAAAGGTGCGGAATTGGGGCGTACCGGCTCTACGACCGGGACATTCCCGAAATTCCCCTGGTTATCGACTATTACCGGGGCAGGATCGGGCCTGACGGTCCTCCGGCGGAGGCCCTGGCGGGGGCGCTGTACCGGCGGCCCTACGAAAAAGATCCCGCCGAGGAGGACGCCTGGCTTGCCGTGATGGAGGGAGCCATGACGGCGGCCCTGGGAATCCCCGGTTCAAAGATTTTCCTGAAGGAGCGCCGCCGCCTGCGCGGGCGGCAGGAGCAATACGGAAAGCTGGATTTCCCGGGCGGGGGCTTTGAACTGGCGGTTGAGGAGGGGGGCCTGCGGTTCCTGGTAAACCTGTCGGATTACCTGGATACCGGACTGTTCCCGGACCGGCGGAGACTCCGCGCCCTTATCCGGGAAGATGCGGCGGGAAAGCGGGTGCTGAACCTCTTCGCCTACACCTGCGCCTTTTCGGTCTACGCTGCCGCCGGCGGGGCGGCCTCGGTGGATTCGGTGGACCTTTCCGGGGGCTACCTGGACTGGGGCAGGCGGAATTTCGCCCTCAACGGCATTTCTGCGGGGCGGGCCTTCCGGTTTATCCGGGCCGATGCCCTGCGTTTCCTGGAAAACGCCGCCGGGAAGAGATGGGACCTGATCATCCTGGACCCCCCCGCCTTTTCCAACTCAAAAAAAATGACCGGGACCCTGGATACCAGGCGGGACCACCCGGGACTCATCGCCCGCTGCCTGGGCCTTCTTGCCCCCGGGGGCAGACTCTGGTTCAGCACGGGGACCGGCCGTTTCCGCCTGAACCGGGAGGAAATCGAAAGGCTCCGGCAAGGCGGCCCCCGGAAGACAGGTCCCGGAAGCCTTAGAATCGAGGAACCGGGGACGAAAACCATAGACGAGGATTTCAGGGGCAAAAAGCCGCCGCCCTGCTGCCTGTTCTACTACGGGGATACGCAATCTTAGTACCATGTAAAAACTAAATTGGGATAAAGAAAGGGGCAAAAAAAGAATGTATACCGCGAAGGCGCGCAAAGGATCACGAAGGATTGGATTCCGCTGCTTTTCCCTTCCTTCGTGTTCCTGCCTTTGCGGTAAATTTTTTATACAAAAGGCTGTTCCAAAACTGAAGTTTTGGAACAGCAGCCTTCCCCGGTTTAACACAATGGAAATTCAGAAATGTATGCCAAGTAACACGGGGTGCCGGGGAAAAAATCCACCGCCTTGAGCGGTGTTCTTGCTCCCGGCATAGCCATTACCGTAGTTTTGGAACCGCCTCACATGCCTTTAGTGTTTACAGGGTACCGGCAACATGGTTGGACTATAAAAACCAATTTGAAAATTTCGCCACAAAGGAGAAAATATCCGGCAATATACGGTTCTAACCGAAAACCGCCGCAACAGCCGGCAACCACGCGGGTATCTTTATTCTCCGGGGGCATTTCCGGCCCGGCGACGGACCGGAAACCCGCATAGGACCAAATGTCCCGGGGTTCTTCATTCTTTGATGTTGTACTTTCTGCGGAACCGCTCGATCCGGCCGGCAGTATCCACCAGCTTTTGCTTCCCGGTAAAAAAGGGATGACAGGCGGAACATATTTCCACCTTGACGTTTTTTACGGTAGACCTGGTCTCAATCACGTTCCCGCAGGCACAAGTAATCGTGGTAAGCTCGTACCTGGGGTGAATTTTCTCTTTCATGCTGAATCCTCCACTTTGTCCAACTCCCCGTCCCGGGGTTTAAGGACGCCTAATCCGCACCGGCAGACCCGGTATTCATGGATCGCAGGAAGGCTTCATTATTCTTACTTTTCCTCATCTTGTCAACCAGAAGCTCGATGATCTCGATGTCGTCCATAGGGTTGATAACCTTGCGGAGAATCCATATTTTTTGAAGCTCTCCTTCGGTAAGGAGGAGCTCTTCTTTTCTGGTCCCGGACTTTTTGATGTTGATGGCCGGGAAAAGCCGGCGGTCGGAAATTCGCCGGTCCAGATCGATTTCCATGTTGCCGGTCCCTTTGAATTCCTCAAAGATAACCTCGTCCATGCGGCTGCCGGTCTCGATAAGGGCGGTAGAGATGATCGTCAGGCTCCCCCCCTCTTCAATGTTCCGGGCGGCGCCGAAAAAGCGCTTGGGTTTGTGGAGGGCGTTGGAATCGACACCGCCTGAGAGGATCTTGCCGCTGGTGGGGACGGTCTGGTTGTAGGCCCGGGCAAGGCGGGTAATCGAATCAAGGAGTATCACCACGTCTTTTTTATGTTCCACCAGGCGCTTGGCCTTTTCCAGGACCATCTCGGTTACCTGGACATGCCGGGTGGCCTGCTCGTCGAAGGTGGAGGAGATCACCTCCGCCCGGACGGTCCGCTCCATGTCGGTTACTTCCTCGGGACGCTCATCGATAAGGAGTACGATCAGGTACACCTCCGGGTGGTTCTTGGTAATCGCGTTGGCAATCTTCTGCATCATGATGGTCTTGCCGGTCCGGGGGGGCGCCACAATCAGGGCCCGCTGCCCCTTGCCGATGGGACAAAACAGGTTAATGATCCGCTCGGAGATGCTGTCGGTGCTTGTTTCCAGGTCCAATTTTTCATTTGGGTACAGGGGGGTAAGGTTGTCAAAGGGAATGCGGTTCTGGGCTACCGTGGGATCGTCGTAGTTCACCGTTTCTACCCGCAGCATAGCGAAAAACCGTTCCTGCTCCTTGGGGCTGCGGATCTGACCGTAGACGGTATCCCCGGTTTTTAGGGCGAAGAGCCGTATCTGGCTGGGGCTGATGTAGATGTCGTCGGGGCCGGGGAGGTAGGAATTTTGGGGGCTCCTGAGGAATCCGTAGCTGTCGGGGAGTATTTCCAGGGAACCGTAGGCGTAGATGACCCCGCCCCGCTCGGTATGGGCCTTGAGCAGGGAGAAAATAATCTCCTGCTTCTTCATGTTGACCATGTCTTCATGGGAGATATTGTAACAGGCCGCCAGATCCCGCAGGTCCATCATGTTGAGCCGGATAAGTTCGTTGATGCAGAGCCGGGGCTTGCCGTTATCCTGATCGCCCCGGGGTTCGGGCTTGCCGTAAATGTCCGGCATAGGGGGAAGATTCTTCGGCAGGACCGGCCCTTCCTGGGATACCGGAGGCCGCCCCTTCGGCGGCGGAAAACCGGAATTCCCTTCGGCGGGGAATTCCATCTGGGCCGCCTGCCGTACACTCCCGGAAGGCCGGGAATATTCGCCGGAAAAGGTCCCATTATCATCGCCGGATCCCGGCCGGCCGCGGGAATCCCGCGGAGAAACCGTCCGCTTGGTCCGGGCCCGGACCACTACCCGGCCCCCGGAACGATCTTCCTGGTTATCTTCCCCGCCGGCCCAGTTGTCTTCCGCTGCATCCGACACCGCCGGCCTGGCCTCTGCCGATCCGTTACCGGGAGAAGAAAAGTCTTCTTCCTTGACGGTATCTTCTACCGGGGCCCTTTTTCTCCGGCCCACCGTTACAACTTCTTCCTGCGGAAGTTCCGATGATCTTGCTCTTGAGCTTCTCCTTGCGACTGCCATAGACAAACTTGTTCTCCTATAAAAAGTTAAGCGGGAGAAGGAAGTTCATTTCCATTATTTTCTCCCAATACTATCTGCTTTAATATAACTTCCAGGGCTTCCCGGGCGGCACGCTCCCGAATCCCGTTCCGGGACCCTTCAAAATGAAACACATGAGCCTGCGGCGCCCGTCCCCGGCCTGCGGCCGCTATCCATACCGTTCCCACCGGAACCTGCGTCCCGTCTCCGCCGGGGCCGGCCAAACCGGTAACAGCCACCGCGTAATCAGCGCCGCTTTTATCAAGGGCCCCCAGGGCCATAGCGCAGGCGGTTTCCCTGCTTACGGGGCCGAATTTTTCAAGATTCCGGGGATCCAAACCCAGCATCCTGACCTTCGCATCCACCGTGTAGGTAACAAAGGCCCCCCACAGCACCCGCGACGCTCCGGGAATCCGGGCAACCAGATCCGCCGTCAAGCCGGCGGTACAAGACTCCGCCGCCGTCATGGTTTGGGAACGGCGGGCCAAGGTCTCTACCAGACGCCGGGCCGCCGCTTCGGCTTGCCCGCAGATCGTGCTATTCTCTGCCGGGTCCATGGGTTCTCTGTAATTCCGCCTTTATTTCCCCCGTAGGACGGGAAAAAATTTCCACTTCCTTGTCCGCCCCGGTCATGCTGCACTGGCCTTCAAAGAGTACCCCGTCGGCAATGCGCAGCCGTGCGGCGGTAACATCCCCCCGCAGTTCCGCACCGCTGAGCATATCTACCTTGTCTATCGCATAAACGGCGCCAATCACGGTTCCGTACACCGTAAGGGAAGTAACGGAAATACGATCCGCCTCCACCACCGCGCCCTTGTCAACGATAAGGGCCCCGGTTGCCTCTATGGCACCCTTGAATTTTCCCTTGATCCGCAGGGTTTCCTTAAAGCGGAGAAGCCCGTTAAAACTGGTACTCTCCCCCAGTATTACCTCTGCGGGGGTATCCTTCTTTTTGCCTTCTGTCTTACCCATGCCTTAAATTATTCCTGATGTTCATAGCCCTGCAACTCCTTAAGGTCTATCTCGTTTTTCTTTAACTCTTTCCATTCCGCCCTGGTCTTTTCGATCCGGGCGTCCAGTTCCGCTGTCCGTTTCCGCAAAGAACGGCATTTTCCCGCCGCTTCCGAAAAAATCGGAAGGATTTCGCCATGATCCGCCTTCCCCGGGGCCGGAAATTTCGCCAGAACTCCATCCATCTCATCAAGGCCCCGGACAAAATCACGAAGGTAGTTCCCGATATCCCCGTTCAAAGTTTCCGCCAGGCTCAAGCGTTTTTCCCGCGCCGCAATCTGGGCAAAGAGTTCCCGGTTCCGCAGAACAACTTGAATACGGGCCAGGACCTCGGAAAAGTTGAAGGGCTTGGTGATGTAATCCTCAATCCCCAATTCATAACCTTCCAGCTTATCCTTTACGTCGTCCAGGGCGGAGATCATAACAACCGGAATATCATGGAATTTAGGGTCCTTTTTGAGGGTCTTCGTAAGCTCCCAGCCGGACATGCGGGGCATAATGTTGTCCAAAAGGATAAGATCGGGCACAAAACGCTTGACCTTTTCCAGGGCATCTATGCCGTCGTTTGCCTTTTCAACAATAAAGCCAAGTTTGGAGAGCATGACTTCGAAGAACTCAAGATTAAGCTGTTCATCATCGGCAATGAGTATCTTCTTTCGGGTATTCATGAACCCCTTCCTTGTTACCACTCGCAGCGGGATCATTTTTTAATGCCACTCAATATACGGGATATTGCGCCAAAAATCAACAGGGCCGCCGACAAAACTACAAAAAATATGCCCAGATAATCCCCAAACCGCATATAGGGGGTTTCCCCGGCAAGCACCGGAACCTCAACGGTAATCCAGTTCTCCGCAAAGGGGGGCGCCAGGGCAATAACACGGCCGTTGGGGTTTATACCGCAGGTCTGGCCGGAGGCCGTGGAACGGACCATAGAACGGCGGTTCTCCACCGCCCGAAAAACCGCCATAGATAAATGCTGATTCTGGGCGGGGAGGCTGTGGGACCAGGCGTCGTTGGTAAGATTCACGATAAGTTCCGCCCCGTTCTGCACGAATTTCCGGCTTAAATAGCCGAAGGTATCTTCAAAACAAATGGGGGTGGAAAATTTCAGGGTTCCGGGGCCGCCCGCACGGGAAACGGGGACGGAAAAAACAGCGGCCTCCTTCCCCTTCTCCCAAAGATGGGTGTCCGCGTTGATCAGAAGCTCGTAGACCCAGGGAAGCTGCCGCTGGTAGGGGAAGTACTCCGTAAAGGGTACCAGGTGAAGCTTACGGTACAGGTTACTGATCTCCCCCCCCTCAAAAAGCAGAACCGCATTGTAGTCCACCCGCTCCCAGCCCCCCCGGCCGTTTCCTTCAAGACGGGCGTCGTCATTTCCCAGGACGAAGGGAACATCCTGCCGGGAAAGATAGGCAAGGAGTTCCCGGACCAGATCCCAGGATTCAGGATCATCCCGGTAGGTACTGTGCCAGTAAATCCGGGGAACAAAGGCGGTCTCCGACCAGACCACCATGTCGGGCTTTGGATCGGCCCGCAGGGCCTCATCGGAAAGGCGGCTAAGGACCCGGAAATTCTGCCGGTATTCGTCCATATCCCCCCGCCAGGGATCGGTGTTGTGCTGGATGAGGGCGATCCGGGCGAGGGGCGCATCGTCATAGCCCCCCAGGGAAACGAACCCGTACCCAAGGGCAAGAACCGCGCCGGCAAGCCAAACAACGGCGCTGACGCGTTCCCGGCGAAAAAAACCGGCAACGGCCCCCGGTACCGCCCCCAAACTGCCGGCCCCTTTCAACGCCGCGCCCAGCCAGGCGGAGGGGAACGTCACCAGGGCGGATACCGCCCAAACCCCCGCCAGGCCGGCTATCTGGATGACGGGAATAAGTTCCCACTGGGAATAGCCGGAAATTCCATAGGGATAGCCCAGAAAACCCAGAGTCCGCAGATATTCATAGGCCAGCCAGATGCACCACTGGACCAGGTAAAAACGGCGGCGGAAGAGAAGCCCCGCCAGTTTGAGAAAGAAAAAGGTAATTCCCAGGTACACCATATAGACGGAATTGATAATGAGCCCCGCCAGAGGATGAAAGGCGCCCATCCAGTAATTAAAAAGACTGTAGGCCCCGTAACCGTAGAGAACGCCCCAGAGAATCGAGCCGGGAAGGCTTACGCGGTTAATCAGCAGAAAAACCGGAACCCAGGCAATCCACGCCGCAAGGGGAAGGCCCTTTTCCACCAGCAGGTTGGGGAAGGAAAGGGTAAAAAGAACCGTCCCCAGGACCGCAAGGGCCAAATTGATGCAGAATTGCCTTGTCCGTGAATTTTCAATCAGATTCATGATTTTCTTTGTGGTTATCCGCCGCGGCCTGGATACCGGCGGCCCCGGCCATGTTCCAAACGGCCTGTTTCAATTCCTGGCCCGGCCTGAAGACCGCTATACCGTGGGAAGTAACCGTTACCTCCTCCCCGGTCCGCGGGTTCCGGGCCCCGGTCCGGCCCTTGCGGCATCTGACCTCGAAAGTGCCGAAGCCCCTCAGTTCAATAACCGAATTCTGTATCAGCGCTTCTTTTATTTCGTCAATAAACAGATCAACAACCGCCTGAACATCTTTCCGGCTTATTTCGGTTTTTTTTATCAGAGAGTCGACAATAACCGCTTTGGTATACTTTCCAACCGCCATCACGTTCCACCATGCCGCATGCGCAGTCCGGGAATCGTTTCAAAAGGGGCTGCCGTCCGCATTACCGGCAGACCCCAATCACTGGGCGGTTTTTATTGAATTAAAAAACCGCTGCATCCGGGACTTTTTCCGGGAAGCGGTATTCTTTTTGATAATCCCCTTTCCCGCGGCAGTATCGATCTTCTTGATCATATCCTTAAGCGCCGCCTCTGCCTCTGCCACATCTTTTTTCCGGGCCAGCGTCATAAACTTTTTGGCGCTGGTTCTTACCGCGCTTTTTGCCGATTTATTCCGAAGCCGGCGCTCCTCACTCTGACGGTGACGCTTTTCAGCGGAACTGCTCTTAACTGCCAAAAGAGAACCCTCCACATACGGTGAACGCCTTTACGTGTTCGCCGGAATTGTATTGACCATCCTGCTCAGGAACCCTGCCGCCGGTGTATCAACAGATTGCTAGAATCCAAAACCACTTTTTCAAAACAGAAACTTTACAAGAGTCCCTGTTTATTTGAAATCCGAGGGACGGCGCTCAAGACGCTTACACTTCTCGCATTCGGCAACATTCTTAACCTTGCCGTTTTCAAAAAGGGTTTTCATCTTGACTTCGCCCCCGCAGGAATTACAGAAAAATTTCTGCGTGGCGCTGGATGTACGCGAGTTTTTACTGGCCTGGGCCATCTGCTTATCTCCTTGCCATTCGGCATTCAGTATGATGTTAAGATACTATGAAAAACCGCGCCGTGTCAACCTGCCGGCAGGCCGTTAGGGATTTTCGGCGGCGGCCTCCAAAGAAGGCTGTTGAAGCTGGGCCAGGGCCCTGCCGCGCCACTGCCCTTCCCGGCCGCCCAGGAATGTCCAGAGGGTCCGGGCGGAAGTTTCCCTGCCGGAGCCGTAGAGGGAACTTCCCAGGTAATAGGCGCTGCGATAGTACTCTACCCGGTCGATGAAGTTCACAAGAGTGTCCCCCCGCGGCAGGGAACTCAACAGGTTTTCCAGGGATTCAAAGACGAAGTCGTAACGGCTCCGCTGTACTTCCTCGATAAGTATGGAATTTTGGATAAGAAAAGCGAACATCAGATGTTCTACCGCCCGGTTGTAACGGCTGGACGCGTAATAATAAAAGCCCAGGAGACGGTGGGCCCTTTCCACGGGGCCGTTGTTGTAACGGTACATGACAAGAAAACGTTCCGGCCCTGAGTTTTCCAGAGTCCGGGCCATGGAATTCCTGACAAAACTCCCGGAATCCGCCGCATCCCCCTGCCACAGTGAATCCCATGCTTCGCCCCGAATGTTGTTTCCCTCTACAATCTTCAAAAGGGTCTCTTCCATCCGGTTAAATTCCTGGCGAAACCGGTATACGTCCGCCACCTTGTACAAAAGCTCAAGTTCAAAATTCGGATCCTCCGGCCGGGCGCTCTGGGCCAGGGCCTTATGGTACTGCCCCAGGGCCAGGTCCAGTTCCCCTTCTACCCGGTAGATCTCCCCTATCCAGTATTCCGCCTCCGGGTAATCTTTGAATTTTCCCAGTTCTTCCAGGGCCAGGAGGGCGGAATCCCGCAGGCTTTCCCGGGGCACACGGTAGTACAATTCCCCCAGGGCCTTCTCTACATCCGCATGACCCCGTTCCGTGATATAAGATTCAAGGGTAGTAAGGGAATCACCTATGCCCCGGACTTCGGGGATAGACAAAAAGTTGATGAAGTCCCGTTCCATGCCGGCATAGCTGTTGTAGCGCTGCCGGCGGGCATCTTCAAAGGCCAGAAGGGCGCTGCCGTAGTCTCCCTGACGGAACAGGAATTTCCCCTGTTCCAGGACATACCACCACGGCCGCGCCTCCTGGGCGGAAGCAGCGGTCAGGAGCAGAAAGAGGATGAACAGGAAACAGCTTTTTTTCAGCGGCCCGGACACCTTTCTGCTCCCAAACCCCTAGAGCCAGACCCGCAGTCCCAACTCACCCGCCCCGGCCCAATAAAAGCCAACGGGCGAGGTAAATCCAATGCCGATACCGGGGACCACATCCGCAAACAGTTCAAAGGTCTTGTTGATGTGCCAGGACAGGCCGACCGGCAGCCGGACACCCAGGGCAAAGGCAAAATTACTTCCAAAGGCAAAGTGGCCGAAACCGCCCAGACCCAGGAACCAGTCCAGATTAAAAGAACCGTCCTTGACCAGATCCTGATCGATAAAGTAATAGTCCCCCGAAACATCCAGGCCCAGTACACCGCCGCCAATGCCGATATTCACGCCCCAAAAAAGCGGCATACCGGGGATTTTTAAGGAAACGCCGGGATTAAATACGCCGCCGGCCGCACTGCCAAAGCCGCCGCCAAGATACAGGCCCAATCCAACCTGACTGCCGGAATGATCGGCAAAGACAGGAACCGCCAGGAAGCCCACGATACAGAGTACCACGAGTTTTTTCTTCATTGTTTATAACTCCTCAACTAGAAAATTTTGAGCCCGGACGGCCAAGACCGTCCTGCGACTCTGAATTCAATCTTACGATACCCTTTACCATTTTTCCAGCTCTTCAGAAAACGCGGCCTCCGCGTCTTCCGCCCGGACGGTCCGGATAACGGCGCCGCGGCGGAATATCAGTACCTTGTCCCCGGCCCCGGTAATTCCCAGGTCCGCGTCCCGGGCCTCCCCGGGACCGTTTACCGCGCAGCCCATGACAGCTACCGTTCCGTTCCTGGGCAGGCTGTAGAGCCGGGGCAGCCATTTTTCGGTAAACCCGTGGGTGTCGAAGCTGTTCCTGCCGCAGCGGGGGCAGGACACGATCCGTATTCCGGGCGGCGGCTCCCCGTCCTGAATATCGGAAAGGGCCCCCAGGATTTCCCGGGCGGCGATAATCTCGTTTTCCACGGTATCCGACAGGGATACCCGGATGGTGTCGCCGATACCATCAGCCAAAAGGCTTACCAGGGCGGCGGCGCTGCGGACGGCCCCCGCTACCAGGGGCCCCGCCTCGGTTACTCCCATGTGGAGGGGAACCGTTCCCTCCCCCAGGGAATAACCTTTTTCCGCAAACAGGCGGTTCGCCTTTATAGTATCGGCTATCCCGGAAGCCTTCATGGAAACAATGCCGTTGGAGAATCCGAATTCCCGGAAGATTTCCAGTTCCCGGACCGCCGCCTCCACCAGGGCGGAATGCCGGTCCAGCTTCCCCTGATCCAGGGCCTGCCGCAGGTCCTGGGGCAGGCTCCCCGCGTTAACCCCGATGCGGATAGGCCGGCCTTTTGCCTGTGCCTTGTCCAGCACCGCCGCCACCTTGTCGCGGCCGCCGATATTGCCGGGATTAATACGAATCTTCGCAATGGGGAAATCAAGACAGCGGAGAGCAATCCGGTAATCAAAATGGATATCCGCCACCAGGGGAAGGCTGACCCGGGAGGCCAGTTCCCCCAGAACCCCGGCGGCTTCCAGGTCCGGCACCGCAAAGCGGAGAAGGCCGCAACCCATAGCCCTGAGACGGTCTATCCGCTCCAGGAGCCTTTCCCCCGCCGGGCCTTCCAAACCGGCGGAAGAAAGCCGGTCCTTCCACATGGTCTGGATGAGTACCGGGCGGCCGCCGCCGATATAAGCGGCCTGAACATGGTCAAAGCCGCCGATTTTTACAACGCTTTTCTGCTTCAAAAAATAATTACAGGCCCAGGCTGATCATGGAAAGCACCATCGCAAAAATAGCAACGGTTTCGCAGATACCCACGATCATCATATAGTTGACAAAACCCTTGCCGGTTTCAGCGGTAGCGTCCGCGCCGGCGGCGCCCGCTTTGCCCTGGGCAACGGCGGAAAAGGCTATGGCAAGCCCGGAGGCGATACCGATACCCAGGAAGAGGGAGCCCCGCTGAGGATCGTTAACCACCTCAAGGGCCGCGGGTTTCATAAAGAGAAAGCCCAAAATATAACCGTAAAAGGTCTGGGTTAAGGGCGCCCCGCCGAAGGCAAGAAGGGTCATAGGCGCGGGCTTATTGGCGATATAACATTTTTTCCA